>CAMCOJ010000184.1 GCA_945876405.1 uncultured Ruminococcus sp. | reverse complement strand
CGCTGCCTTTTCAGCTGTTGCATATTCGGCAATGTATTCTGCAGCAAGTTCATTTCTCTTCTGTGAAACATTTGCTGCACCGGCGAGTTTTTCATGCCAGAGGAATTCAACGGCTGTAAGTGGGTTAAGCGGCGAAATAACTGCACTGTTCCATGCAAAAGTAAAGTCTGCGTTTGCACCCTTGCCTGCAAGAGCAACGAAAGCAGGACCATAAGCCTTTCCTGTTACAAGTGTAATCTTTGCCGTTGTAGCTTCTGAATATGCACCGGCAAGCATTGTCATGTTTCTTACACTTCCTGCCTCTTCAGCATCACCGTCAAATCCTTCTGTGTCAACTACAGTAACAACAGGAATACCGAAAGCATCACATGTTCTTACGAAACGTGCAAGCTTTGCACTGTCATCAGCTGTGAGTTTGTCCTCTGTTTTATTTGTAGCTGCAATACCAACTGTTGAACCTGCAACAGTTGCAAGTGCTGTATATGAAGCCTTTCCGAAACCGTCATAAAGTTCAGTTACTGAATCTGCATCCGTGATATTTGATACGATATCTGAAAGACTGCTGCCTGCTGAATAAGCATTTTCATCATATTCGTATACAGGAACTGATGTAAGGTTGTTTTCAGGAATAAGTCTTAAAAGTTCCTTAGCTGTTTCAAAGGCTGCAATATCATCCTCACATACAACAGCTGCTGTACCAGCTTTCTTTGCATCTTCGGCTGATCCTTTGCCGTTTGGTGCAACGAAAAGCTCACTTTCCTTAGTCATCACAACAAAATCTGCCGAGCATGCAAGCATAGCTGCACTTCCTGCACATACGCCTGCAATTACCGAAATCTGCGGAACAACACCTGAAACAGATGCTGCTTTACCAATCATCTCACTGTACGCACTGAGCGAATCAATTGTTCCGTCAACAAATGCACCGTTTGAATCATGAATTCCGACTACCGGTCTTCCTGTCTTCGCTGCAAGTGAATAAAGTTTTGATATCTTCTGTGCATGAACTGTTCCTACAGCCCCGCTGTTTACTGTTCTGTCCTGTGAAAAAGCATAAACAAGTCCGCCGTTCACATACCCGTATGCTGTTATAACACTGGTAAGGCTTTCCTTTTCCATTGATAATGAATTTATCTCTGTATAAACACCATCATCAAAGAGAGCAGAAAGTCTTTTATGTGCTGCACTGTCTAAATTTTTATCAATCTGCATATAAAATTCCCTTTCTGAGATATTAATAGTTGATTTTAAGTGATTAACAGAATAACACATCAGTTAATCAAACACTATAATGATAACATATTTTTATCGGTTTTGCAATAGTCCTGCCAATTTCTTTATTATTTTAGTAAATTCTTAAAGAAACTTTTTCCTGAACAAAACATCGTCTGGCCGGAATTTATTTGTCCTCACCAAGTGCATTTCTTATTGCACGAAGTTCTTCCGGTTTGAGTTCACGCCAGGTACCAGGTTTGAGCATGCCGAGCTTAAGGGGACCTATACTTATTCTTCTGAGACGGGCAACTTCAAGTCCTACACCTTCGCACATTTTTCTGATCTGTCTGTTTCTGCCTTCGCGGATAGTCATAAGGAGCACTACTCTTCCCGGTTCCTTTGAAAGAACATTGATAACTGCAGGCTGGGTTTTATGTCCGTCAATTTCCATACCTGATGACATTGTGATAAGCTGATCATCCGTTATATCAGGGCGTACTGTAACACGGTAAGTTTTTGCAAGATGCTTTGACGGATGCATAACACTGTTGGCAAAATTCCCGTCATTTGTGAACAGAAGGAGTCCTTCTGAGTTCTTGTCAAGCCTTCCTACAGGATATACTCTTTCCTCAACACCCTCAAGAAGATCCATAACACACTTGCGGTCAAGTTCGTCGGATACAGTTGTGACATAGCCTCTTGGTTTGTTGAGCATAATATAAATATTATTTTTCTTCTTCGGTCTGTAAAGTCTCTCACCGCAGACTGTTATCTCATCCCTGTAACCAGCCTTATCGCCAAGTTTAACCGGATGACCGTTTACTTTTACCTTGCCTCTGAGAATAAGTTCTTCGGCCTTTCTTCTTGAACAGTAGCCACTGTCCGCAATGATTTTCTGTATTCTTATCAGTTCCATTAGATCATTCCTTTCATACCGCAGGGAAAATCCAGCTCCGGCTGTCTGCGGATTTAAACAGCCGTACACACATGCTTTAATTATATCATGTTTTACTGTACTGTGTCAATCAGAGAAAAAATTACGATGCACACAAAAAAGCAGAACCGTTATTCAGTTCTGCTTTGATTTTTTATTTTGCGTGATTAAGAAGTTCGCCCTGTTTCTGAAGTAAAAATGAACATACTGCATCTTCGTTTTCAGTGTTATCGACTATCCTGCCGATATAGCTCATACTGCCATTTCTTCCGTCAGAGCTTCTTCTGATTATTCTGCAGGTAAGATCAACGTATTTTCGCTTGTTCAGCTGAAGCCCGAAACTTAAAACCGCCCCCATATCAAAATGATGACTGCTGGTAAATTTTACACCGTTAATGCTCATATTTTTTATCGTGATGTCCGCTGAAGCAGCTCTTCCGGTATAGGTATTTTCATAGCGTGCATGCAGTGCAAGGTTCATGTCTACTCTGAATGAACTGCGGCGCTCCTTGTCGACAATCCCGAAAATATCAGTAAGAGTAAGAATTCCGAAAGAATATGTATAAACCTTTCCCTCAATTACTCTGAATCCAAGCTTTGAATTTACTATATTAATCTTTACACGAAAACCAAACGGAACTGATCTGAATGCCTTGCTTTTAATATGAAGTTTAATCTTGTCTTCAGAAACAGATGAAATGCGGCCGGTAGTAATAAAAGTATTTTCTGTTGTTTTTATTTCGCAGACTGAGCCTTCGTATCCGGCCGGAATAACTGATCCTGCCATATTATCACCTCTCTGAAAAATTTATTTTTTTTCGTTTGCCGCTTTCAGAAGCCGTGCATATATTGATGCAACAACCTCATAAAGTTCAGGCGGAACTGTACTTCCAACTTCAAGCATACACATCAGTGAAGCAGCACTGTCATCACGGTAGACAGGAATGCCGTTGTGCTCTGCTATCTCAATGATTTTGTTTGCTATCTCACCGTATCCTGAAGCTATTATGACAGGAGCAAGGTCCCTGTCAGTGTTGTATTTTAAGGCGACAGCCTTGTTTTTGTTAGATCTTGACATTAATTCCAGTCCTCTTTACTGATAGTCCTTCAAACACATCAACAAGCGAACGCGACTGTTTCAGCGTTCTTACAGTCACAGAGTTAATTCTGTAGTCTGAAAAATCAGCACACTTCCTGAATTCTTTTGAAATACTGCTGACATAATCAATAACTTCATCAGAACAGTACAGCACAAAGTCGATATCATTGTTTCTTACAAACAGTTCTGCTTCCATCTTACCGAGATTGTCCATATCAAATACCAGAAGCATATGAATCTGCCTTGTAACATTATCCGGAGAATCCCTGTTTTCATCCGGGTCAATCCATATCTCTGCAAAAGATGCCACATCCTCATATTCAACAGGTATAACAAAATGGAGAAGTGGGGTAAAGTTACTCGGCGATGAAAGCATACTGTGAATTATTGTTTCAACAGCTTCCGAATCAAGTGCCTTTATTTCTTCACTTTCACTCTGAAGTTTAAGAATATCTGTAATAATATTCATTACCTTTGAGTCGGAAAGTTTTCCCCTTCTGTCACGATTTTCATAAAAAGACAGATGGTCATAGAGAAGCTGCAGAAATTCAGATTTGTCAGCCTCTCTGAGCATTGTCATAAGGTGATTTACCGATGAAGTAAGAAAATCAGGGTCATTATTAAACCGTGAGATATTGTATCTTATCATCGATATAAGCCGCTCTGTCTGTGTGTTGAAAAGAACACTTCTCTCAACTTCATTAAGAACTGCAAGAGCTTCTGATTTTAGTTCTGAAAACTCTTCTTCCGCTCCCTCTGAAAAAAATTTTTCTGATATAAGTTTGAGTGTTGCAGATACTTCCCTGCTTGCTTTCATCTGGGTAGAAAGAAAATCGAAACTTGCAGAAAGTGCCTTCAGTATATCTGTTTTGCTTTTTTCACAGTTTACTGCCTTTAGTACAGATATTACTGCCTTCTTGAATTCAGGGCTTTTGTTTTCAGAAAGAACATCTCTGAGAAAATCAAAAAATTCGCCCTTGAATGCAGTTGAGGAATTCTCCTGATTAATCATCTCATCAGCAATCTCTTCCGGAAGAAGATTAAGCTCGGAAAAAAGCTGCTGCATTTCTTCAGTAAACGCACCGTTCTGTATCGGAATCAGAGCAACTATATCCATCATCATATAGATATTTCTCATGAAACCTGCAGTAACCTGAGGATCTGAAAGAAGATTCATAAATACAGCAGGTCCACGCTGATTATGTATATCTCCGTTATGCTGTCTTAACAGTTCAGAATCCGAAGGAGTCTGCTTTACACGGGAAGTGTCCTGATAATCGACTCGTTCAGCCTCTGCTGACTTATGCTCCGATACAGGCTGAACAATGTTTCGGTTCGTTATTGGAGTAGCAAATTTTTCGATATTTGCCATCTTTTATTATCCTCTCAATGAATTTACCAGCTGTTCTATCTCGTCAGCTGTCGTTACTACTTTTGAGGAAAACTGATAAGCTCTCTGAGCAACGATGAGATTAGTCATCTCCTGGGAAAGTTCAACATTGGATGACTCAAGTGAACCCTGATAAATGGTATAGTCAGCACGACTCGCTGCCTGAGGCTCACCTGAATTATCACTCACAAGAAAGCTTCCGCCGTCTGTTCTTATCAGACCGTTCGGATTAGTGAACGAAAATACGCCCAGTCTTGGTTTTACTGTATCAGTATCAATCGTATTTGTCTCCGGCTTGTAGTCGAGCTGGATTTTCTGATTGTTCTGGTCAAGAACATACTTTCCCTCTGCATTTACAAGAAAAGCTGTATTACCTTCAATACTTACATCAAAGGAACCGTTTCTTGTATACTCAATCCTTCCTGTATCATTCTGAACTGCAAACAAACCGTCTCCGGCAATCAGAAAGTCAAGAGGCTGTCTCTTATACACATCTCCGAGCCCACGAGAAAGGCAGAAATCTCGTATG
>CAMCOJ010000183.1 GCA_945876405.1 uncultured Ruminococcus sp. | reverse complement strand
CATAGCATTGCAATGGAAAGCAGCTTATGATGGTATAACTGTTTTCGTGGAGAATTATATTATTATAATGTTTGATTATATGAAAGAGGCACTTAACGTCCTTGTTTCGTAATAAAAACCGGTTAAAAAGGGGGGATTACAATGGCGGAGTCTTCAGGAGAAAAAACCGAACAGCCTACCGGGAAAAAGCTCGAAGACGCCAGGAAGGAAGGTAATGTTCCTCAAAGTAAGGAAGTAACCATTGCGCTGACAATGGTTGTTTCATTTTATGGGTTTAAGATGATTTATCCGCTTATACAGTCACAGCTTATCGGCGGTATTACTGAACAGATGAGTAATATTTCTCAGATGAATACACTTGATGTATCATCTCTTCAGGATCTGTTTATAAAATGTGCTCTGAGATATGCAGTAGCATCATTTCCGCTTCTTCTTATAGTCGGACTTGTTGCCATTATAGTCTCACTTGCACAGACAAAACTTCTTGTAAATTTTAAATCGCTTCGTCCAAAATTTGACAGAATGAATCCGATACAGGGTATAAAAAAACTGTTTTCTTTAAAAGGTTTTGTAGAAGTTTTAAAATCCCTATTGAAAATTGTTCTGTTAATGTATATAATATATATATGCATAAAAAACAGACTTGCTGAACTGCCTAAATTAATCGACAGCTCAATTGAGGATGTTGCACTATTTACAGGAAACGTAATTTTTGATATAATAAATAAGGTGGTAGTTGCTTTTGCAGCAGTAGCTGTTGCCGACTATATATATCAGAGATTTCAGTACATAAAAAATCTTCGTATGACCAAACAGGAAGTCAAGGAAGAGTATAAAAATATCGAAGGTGATCCTCAGATAAAGGGACGTATCAAACAGAAGCAGCAGGAGATGGCGCGCCAGCGAATGATGCAGGAAGTTCCGAATGCAGATGTTGTAATTAAAAACCCTACACATTTTGCAGTGGCTCTGAAATACGATCATCAGAAGCAGGGAGCTCCTGCGGTTGTTGCCAAAGGTCAGGACAAGCTTGCTTTAAAAATTATAGAAATAGCTGAAAAAAATGAAGTAGCTGTAGTTGAAAACATTCCTCTTGCCAGAGCTCTTTATGCGGCAGTAGAAGTTGGTATGGAGATTCCAAAGGAATTCTACAATCCTGTAGCTGAGATTCTGGCTCATATTTACAGCAAGAATAAAAAGGATTTGAACTGATTTGAAAAACTTTTCAAAATTTACGAACAATATCGTAACAGCATTCGTAGTACTGATAGTCTTTTTGCTTATCATCCCGCTTCCGACTGCAATTCTCGATTTTTTGTTCATTTTCCAGATCGGGCTTTCACTCGTAATACTGATGATGTCCATGTATGTAAAGGAACCGCTTGAATTTTCAATATTTCCGACTCTCCTTCTCATAACAACACTTTTCCGTCTCGGACTCAATATTTCCTCAACACGTTCCATTCTTACCAATGCAGGATATGCCGGTGAGGTAGTTAAGGTATTCGGACAGTTTGTTATCAGAGGAAATGTAGCTGTCGGACTTGTTATATTCCTCATTATAGTTCTTGTTCAGATGCTTGTAATCACCAAGGGTTCCGAGCGAGTAGCCGAAGTATCAGCACGTTTTACACTCGATGCTATGCCTGGTAAACAGATGGCAATTGACGCCGACCTTAATTCAGGTGCCATAACAGACGAAGAGGCGAAGGTTCGCCGTGCCAAGATTCAGCGTGAATCGGCTTTCTTCGGAGCGATGGACGGTGCTTCCAAGTTTGTTAAGGGTGACTCAATCATGTCGATTGTAGTTACTGTGATTAATCTTGTGGGAGGTATTGCAATCGGTGCCATGACGGGTGTTGAGGATGTACTTGGTACATATTCAATCGCTACAGTAGGTGACGGACTTATGTCACAGGTACCTGCACTGCTTATTTCAGTTTCAACAGGTATGATTGTTACCCGTTCTTCAGCTGAAGCGGAACTTAATGATGATTTTAAGAAGCAGTTTCTTTCACAGCCGAGGGTACTTATTATTTCCGGTATAGCACTTCTTTTTCTTATGTTTATCGGATTTCCTCCGGTTCAGCTTATTCTGCTTTCTGCTTTGCTTATTTCCTGCGGTGTACTTCTTTCACGCAGTGAAAAGAAAGTACCTGCAGCAGATGCCGGTATGCTTGACGAGGGACTTCCTTCAGAAGAAATAGTAAGCGAAGCATCATACTACCGCAATATTGACAACCTTTACGGACTTCTTAATGTTGAGCAGCTTCGCATAGAATTCGGTTACAGTCTGATTCCTCTTGTTGATGAGGCAAGCGGCGGAAACTTTCTTGACCGTGTTGTAATGTTCAGAAAACAGTATGCACTGGAAATGGGTATGATTATTCCGCCTGTTCAGCTTAAGGACAGCAACAGAATCAATCCTAACCAGTATTCCATTTGCATAAAAGGTGAAGAGGTGGCAAAAGGAGATATTCTTGTTGACCATTATCTTGGACTTGCGCCTTCTGAGAGTGAAGACGTTATTGATGGTATTGAAACAATTGAACCCGCCTTCGGAATCAAGGCAAAGTGGATTAATGAAGAGCAGAAGGTCAAAGCTGAGCTTCTTGGTTACACTCTCATCGATCCGGTTTCTGTTATCATCACACATCTTTCTGAGGTTATCAAATCCCATGCATATGAGATACTGAACCGTGCTGAGATAAACAATATGCTTGAAAATCTTAAAAAGACAAATCCTGCTATCGTAAACGACACTGTTCCTGCAATTATTTCAGTAAGTGATCTTCAGAAAGTACTTAGCAGACTGCTTCAGGAAGATGTTCCGATAAGGGATCTTGAAACAATTCTTGAAACACTTGGTGATTACGGACAGAAGATAAAGGATACTGATATGCTTACCGAATATGTAAGACAGGCGCTTAAGCGTACTATCTCACGTAAGTTTACAGAGGCAAATCAGATGAAGGTAATAAGCCTTGATCCGAGTGTTGAAAATATGATTATGGGTGCTGTCAAAAAACTTGACAACGGTTCATATCTTGCACTTGATCAGCAGAGCATACAGAAGATTATCACTGCTACAACCGAGCAGGTTGACAGGATAAAAGAACTGGTGCAGACTCCGGTTATTCTTACTTCGCCGATCGTAAGAGTATACTTCAAGAAACTCATAGACCAGTTTTATCCTAATATTGTTGTGCTATCATTTAGTGAGATAGATACCCAGATTCAGATACAGGCTCTTGGAAATATAACCATACAGTAAACTGCCTGTACTGTGATAATAGAAAGGGAAAACAGGGAAATAAATCGAAAGGCGGTGATTATTCTTGACTAAAACAGAAGAGAGGCTTTCAGAAGAAAAAGCGGCTGAACTTCTTGCACAGTATCATCAGACAAAAGATGTAAGACTGAGAAATGAACTGGTAATGAATTACAGTTACATAGCTAAGACTGCGGCGATGCAGCTGAGAGGGCTGGCATCAGGATATGCTCAGACAGAAGATATGGTGAATAATGGAATAATCACTTTGATTGACTGTATTGATAAGTTCGACGGTTCAAAGGGAATGAAATTTGAGTCATATGCATTTATGAGGGTGCGCGGCGGTATTATTGATCTTGTAAGAAAACAGGACTGGATACCACGAAGGGTTAGAACAGCTGCAAAGGAAATATCAAACGCACGTTCTGAACTTTGCTCAGAACTGAGAAGAGAGCCTAATGAAGAAGAACTCGCAGCAAAGCTTGGAATTACTGTAGCCAAGCTCAGACAGTACAATTATGAGGTTGCAGGCTCTGTAACGTTTTCCTTTGAAGAACTTATACAGAATGTAAATCAGATGGGTTCGCTGCTTGATTCAGCAACCAGTGACTATACAACACCTGAGAAACAGTTTCTCAGAAATGAAATGAGAGAAAAACTCAAAACAGCGATTGAGTCGCTTAATGAACGTGAGAGACTTGTAATTACACTGTACTACTTCGAGAATCTTAACCTCAGTGAAATTTCACAGGTTCTTGATGTCAGTGTTCAGAGAGTATCTCAGATCTGTTCAAAAGCAGTTTCAAAGATAAAGGCGGTAATGGAGGAATATTTAAAGTAAAACAGGGGGAATGATATAATGTTATCAGGATTTTACACAGCCGGCTCAGGTATATTAAATCAGCAGAGAAATGTTAATATTATCGGCAACAATATCAGCAATAACCAGACTGTCGGCTATAAAACACAGAGAATGGTTCAGACTACATATGAACATAATTTTCTGACAAGACTTGAAAACGGAGTTTATCACAGGATAGGTGAAGGCGATCCTGCAGTGTATACGGAAGAAGTTGAAACACTGCATGATGAAAGCTATCTTAAGGAAACAGAAAACCCTTATGATATGGCTCTTGTAGGAAAAGGATATTTTAATATAGCAGGCAATAACAATACATATCTGACACGAAACGGTAATTTTAATATTGATGCGGAGGGCTATCTTGTACTTGAGGGGATAGGACGTGTACAGGGGAGAAACGGTGACCTTCCTGTGGGCGGATCAGATTTTTCAATTACTCCTCACGGACTTGTGTACAACTCGGATGGTGTTTTTGTGGACAGACTTCTCGTGACGGCTCCTGCAGAAGGGACTGAGATAAGAAAATTTGACAACGGAATGTTCATCGCTGAGAATGCGGAGATTATGGATGTTACAACAGTGTACCAGAATCATCTTGAACAGTCCAATGTGGATATGAACGAAGAATACACAGGTCTTATCGAAGCTCAGCGTGCATTGCAGGCATGTGCTTCTGCGTTAAAAATGGTTGACAAGATTAATGAAAAAGCAGCAGGGTTATCCAGCATCAGCTAAAAACAGGGGGATTAAAGATGAACAAAGCATTTTATACCGGTGCGTCGGGGCTCCGTGCGTACCAGAAGGATATGAATATTATCGGACATAACGTTGTTAATTCGGCTACTGTCGGATATAAGGCAACGATTCCGGAGTTCCGTGAGCTTGTTAATACAAATATGGATGTAAACATAAACCGTGAACGTGATGAAAACAACAAGATTAAAGAAGGTCACGGCGTACAGATGTTTCATGATGACCTTAACTTTACTCAGGGAAAGTATCAGTCCACTGAATATCCCTGTCTCTTATACACATCTCCGAGCCCACGAGACAGGCAGAAATC
>CAMCOJ010000182.1 GCA_945876405.1 uncultured Ruminococcus sp. | reverse complement strand
AGATTTCTGCCTGTCTCGTGGGCTCGGAGATGTGTATAAGAGACAGGCTATCAACGACCTTACAAAGCCTTCAATGCTCGCTCACCTTCTCAAGTACGATACTGCTCAGGGCGGTTACTGCGGTAAGATCGGTGAAGGCAAGCACACAGTTACAGCTGATGACGAAGCTGGTACACTCACTGTTGACGGTAAGACACTCACAATCTACGCTAAGGCTAATGCTGCTGAACTCCCTTGGGGCGAAATCGGTGTAGACGTTGTTCTCGAATGTACAGGTTTCTACTGCTCAAAGGAAAAGTCACAGGCTCACATCGATGCTGGTGCTAAGAAGGTTGTTATCTCAGCTCCTGCAGGCAACGATCTTAAGACAATCGTTTACAGCGTAAACGAAAAGACTCTTACAAGTGATGACAAGATTATTTCAGCTGCTTCATGCACAACAAACTGCCTCGCTCCTATGGCTAACGCTCTTAACAAGTATGCTCCAATCCAGAGCGGTATCATGAGCACAATTCACGCTTACACAGGCGACCAGATGATTCTCGACGGTCCGCACAGAAAGGGCGACCTCAGAAGAGCAAGAGCTGGTGCTGCTAACATCGTACCTAACTCAACAGGTGCTGCTAAGGCAATCGGTCTCGTAATTCCTGAACTCAACGGCAAGCTCATCGGTTCTGCACAGAGAGTTCCTGTTCCAACAGGTTCAACAACAATCCTCACAGCTGTTGTTAAGGGTTCAGACGTAACTGTTGACGGAATCAACGCTGCTATGAAGGCTGCTGCTTCAGAATCATTCGGTTACAACGAAGACCAGATCGTTTCTTCAGACGTTATCGGTATGAAGTACGGCTCACTCTTCGATGCTACACAGACAATGGTTTCTAAGATTTCTGACGATCTCTATGAAGTTCAGGTTGTTTCATGGTATGACAACGAAAACTCATACACAAGCCAGATGGTTAGAACAATCAAGTACTTTGCTGAATTAGGCTAATCCAGTACATTATTTGAATCTCACAGGGGATCAGCGCTGCTGGTCCCCTGTTTATTTGTGCGTTCACAAATACATAACCCCTTACCTCCATACAGTGTTTTCCTTTTTCATTAAATCCTACAAATAAATCAGTCTTTTTATTACTTGTATTTGGCACTGAAATGTTTTATAATTTTAAGGAAACACTGATTAAATCACGTCTTCGACTTGACGCACATTCTGCTTGCATATTTTCCGCCATCCGGCACAAAAACTCCTTGACATACGACAGTATGCCTGCGTCGTTTTTATACAGTCTGACGAAAAATCTGACTGCGCATCATGCACGCCAGACTTAATCAGTGATTCCTTAATTGATATTTTTTTGAAGCGAAAGGTTGGTCATTAATGAAAAAAATCGGTTTTGATAACGATAAATATTTAAAAATGCAGTCAGAGCACATCAGAGAGCGTATTTCAAAATTCGGAGACAAACTTTACCTTGAATTCGGCGGTAAACTCTTTGATGACTATCATGCATCACGTGTTCTTCCTGGTTTCAAACCTGACAGTAAACTTCAGATGCTCCTCCAGCTTAAGGACGAAGCTGAGATTGTTATTGTAATCAACGCCGGAGATATAGAGAAAAATAAAATCAGAGGCGACCTCGGTATAACATATGACAAGGACGTAATCAGACTTTTCCATACATTCACAAAGATCGGTCTTTATGTAAGCAGTGTGGTTCTTACACAGTATGAAGGACAGAGCTCAGCTGATGCTTTTCAGAAGAGACTTGAAGCTCTTGGCATAAAGGTTTACCATCACTATCATATCAAGGGATATCCTTCAAACATTCCTTACATTATGAGTGATGAAGGTTTCGGGAAAAATGACTATATCGAAACTTCACGCCGTCTTGTAGTCATCACTGCTCCGGGTCCGGGAAGCGGAAAGATGGCAACCTGCCTTTCACAGCTCTACCATGAAAATATACGCGGCAGAAGATCAGGATATGCCAAGTTTGAGACTTTCCCTATCTGGAATATTCCTCTCAGACACCCTGTAAACATCGCTTATGAAGCTGCAACATCAGACCTTAACGATGTAAACATGATTGATCCTTTCCACCTTGAAGCATACGGCAAAACAACTGTAAACTATAACAGAGACATTGAGGTCTTTCCGGTACTCAATGCTATGTTTGAAACTATTCTCGGTGAATCTCCATACAAGTCTCCTACAGATATGGGCGTAAACATGGCCGGAAACTGTATCTTTGATGATGAGGCAGTCAGCGAAGCTGCAAAGGAAGAGATAATCAGAAGATACTATGTTGCACTCTGCGGCCGCAGGAAAGGAACTGTACCTGATGATGAGATTCTCAAGCTTGAACTTCTGATGAAACAGGCCGGGGTATCTGTATCAGACAGAAAGGCTGCCGCTGCTGCACTGGCAAAGGAAGAGGAAACCGGTGATGCGGCCGCTGCACTGGAGTTACCTGACGGAACAATCATAACCGGTAAAACAACAAACCTTCTCGGTGCTTCATCTGCACTTCTGCTCAACGCCCTCAAGTACTTCGGAAATATTCCTGATGATATACTTCTTATGTCACCTGAAGTTATTGAACCGATACAGAATCTTAAAGTTCAGCATTTCGGAAACAATAATCCATGTCTTCATACTGATGAGACTCTTATTGCACTTTCCATATGTGCAGCTACAGATGAAAATGCAAAGAAGGCTGCAGATCAGATTGAGAAATTAAGAGGCTGTGAAGTTCATTCGACGGTCATTCTCTCTTCACAGGACGAGATGACATTTAAACGTTTAGGCGTAAATCTCACATGTGAACCAAAATTCAGCAACGAAATATAATACAAAAACCCAGTATCAAAAACTAAGATACTGGGTTTAATTTTTTATGATCAGTCAGAAAAATCAAAGACTGCTCTTCCGTTTTCAAGTTTTAAATACGCTGAGAACGGTTTGCCGTTTTTGGATATAAAATTATTTATTTTGGCAGTACGGCCTTCGGAGAGGAGCAGACGGACATTGGAGAGAGAGATTACGCGCTGACATATTATGCCGCTTACTGCAAATTTACAGCCTTCACGGTAACCGCTGCAGCCGTAACCAAATTTTGTACGCTTTACTTCCTGACCGCAGAGAGGGCATTTTCCTGCAATATCGCCTATGAAACCGTCATCGGCATCTTCCGATATCATCTGTGAACCGGAAAATACTTCTTCTATCTCACGGCGGGCAAGCATAGTGCTGTCTTCCACCCTTATCTCACCACGGTAAACCTTTTTGAGTGAACGACCAAGTTCTGCAGTCTTGTATTTGTCCATACCGATATGCATTCTTGAAAGTGCTTCAACAAGAAATATCCCGTCAGGAAGAATTGTGTACACATCTTTCTTAAGCAGAATATATCCGCTTTTTCTGGCATTGTCTATAATACCGGTTCTTGTTGCCTCGGTCCCCAGCTCAAGACCTTCAAAAATTGCCTTGTATTCTTCACTGTCATCGGTTCCCACCGTTTCTTCCTGCTGTTCTGCGTTTTCCTTCTTCGCAGTCTTCTCCTCCCTGAAAGGATTTTTCAGATAGTTGTTAAGTGTTTCAATCGTATAGTGCTTCGGCGGTGAGGTTTCCTTCTCTGCCGGTTTAAAATCAGTATTAACTATATCGCCTTTTTTCAGGTTCGGAAGCACCTTGTCCTTCAGGCTGCAGTCGTCGTACTTTGTCCAGCCCGGTTCCACTATAACCGTCCCCTTAAGCGTAAACTCCTCCATACCACCTACGTCAATCTTTATCTCCGTCTTGTCAGCTATACACGGTTTCGAACAGAATACCGCAGCAAATCTTCTCATTATAGTAGCATACACCTTCATCTCATCAGCTGAAAGTTTGCTTTTATCCGGAATTTTGTATGTAGGTGTAAGCGCAGAGTGTGATTCAATCTTGCTGTCATCAAATATGGTCTTGTTATCCTTGAACTCCACAGGATATCCCAGCTTTGCCACACTTGAAAGTATCTTCTTAATTTTGTCCTTTTCAGCTGTTGCAAGATATTCAGAGTTGGTTCTCGGATAGGTAACATATCCTTCCTCATAGAGTTTCTGAACTATTGCAAGAGAGTCATGCATGGACATCTTATATTTTTTACCGAGAACATTCTGAAGCTTGGTAAGAGAATAGAGCTTGCCCGGATACAGTTTGTCTTTCTTCCTCTTTACTGATATTACTACAGCATCTGCGGCATTGTATCTGTCTGCCATAGCCTGGGCATCACCATATTTGTCCCGGGCAAATTTTAGTTTACTCTGAAGCACAACAGGGGTACCGTTCGTTTCTGCTTTGCTGATTATTGTATAGTATTTTTCAGGAACGAAGTTCTTTATTGCCATATCACGCTCATAAATGGCCTTTACAATAGGCACGATTACTCTGCCTACCCTCAGCAGTGTACCGCTCTTTAAGGTTGCATATCTTGTCAGATTCACTCCATAGAGCCAGTCAATATACATTCGTGCAAAACCCTCGCTGGCAAGGCAGTCATATTCACTGTCGTCCTTCATCTCGCTAAGGGCTCTGGTTATTGTTTCCGGAGTCTGGTCAGGCAGCCAGAGACGTTTTATCTGCTTTTGAGCATTGTTTCCTGCAAGGGATTTTTCTATGCAGAGCCTTACTATTATCTCCCCTTCTCTGTCAGAGTCCCCTGCATTTACAATAATGTCAGTATCATCTCTGCAGCAAAGGGCACGAATAATCTCAAACTGTTTTTTCACTCCGTCGTCCTGTTTACCGTTTTTATCCTTTTTCAGCTCAAATCTGTACTCTGAAGGAAAACACGGAAGATTCTTAAGTGTCCAGTGTTTTTCCCCTTCCGGTCTTGGATTGTATTCTTCTATGTCGGCAAGAGTGAACAGATGTCCGAAGGCCCATGTTACGATATATCCGTTTCCCTCAAAGAAACCGTCACGTCTTGACATACCTCCGACAGCAGATGAAATATTTCTTGCCAGACTTGGTTTTTCCGCAATAATTACCGTCATCTCATTTTTCCTTTCAGATAGTAGTACTTATATTATACATCATTTTTCAGCTTCATACAAATATTTTTTACTCATACTTAAACAATCCTGACTTCTAAAAAAAATTAAGTAAATATTAATTGTTTTTTTCATAAAATACTCTTGATTTTTTTATAGAAATAGTTTAATATCTGTCTCTTA
>CAMCOJ010000181.1 GCA_945876405.1 uncultured Ruminococcus sp. | reverse complement strand
ACACAAGGAGTATCGTCGGCAGCGTCAGATGTGTATAAGAGACAGGTACATTCATCAAGTTTCATAATATCCGGAATGAATTCGTCAGATATTCCCTGGATTCTGTGACGTCCGGTTTTGTATCCGGTTGAAAGGGTAGGAGAGTTAAGTGGTTCAAGCGGGTAGACGCAGCAGTCCGGATTGTCAATACGGAGTCTTCTGCCTGTTCCCATTACTGTTCCGCCTGTTCCTACCCCGGCGATAAATGCGTCTGCTGTGAGACCAAGTTTTTTCAGCTGTGAGGAAATCTCCTCACCGGTAAGTTCGAAGTGAGCCCGGCAGTTATCTTCGTTTGAGAACTGTTCCGGAAGGAAAACGCCCTCTTCTTTCCCGAGTTCTTCTGCCATAGCTATAGATCCGAGAAATCCGCCCTGCTCCTTTGAAACAAGTATTACTTCAGCTCCGAAAGCCTTCATCATATTGATGCGTTCGCGGCTCATCCAGTCAGGCATAAATATTTTCACCCTGTGTCCGAGATTCCTTCCTATAGCAGAAAATGCAATACCTGTGTTTCCGCTTGTGGCTTCAACTATTGTATCACCGGACTTAACCTTGCCCTGTTCGTATGCTTTTTTCATGATATAGTAAGCGACACGGTCCTTAATACTTCCTGTTAAGTTAAAGTATTCGGCTTTGGTAAATATAGTTCTTTCTTCTCCTTTGTATCTGAAGTTAATCTGAAGAAGCGGAGTGTTTCCGATAAGATTTCTGATTTTTTCAAAACGTGTATTTATGTCAGATGTCATGAAAAGATTCTCCCTTATGATTTCGTTACAGATTATTGTCTGTTAAGACATACTATTACCATTATACCATATAGGTGCATGTTTTTCAATAAAAAAATCCGGTATGCAAATAAACTGCATACCGGATATGGATATCCTGAAAAATTACATATTTTCAACCGGCTCAATTGCAAGGATGTCAAGGTGTCTGAGTATAAGTTTTCTTGTAAATAAAATAAGTGCGAGCCAGTCGTTTTTCTTTGCTTCGTCTGTTTCACCGAGAATATGGTTGTCGTGGTAGAACTTTGAGAATGAAACAGCGAGTTTGTAAGCATTGTCACATATATAGTTAGGAGCCTTTTCTTCGATTGCACGACGGAAAACATCACCTGTAAGAAGAATAGCGAGTATGAGTTCACGTTCAGCATCAGTATGAAGGGAATTCACCTTCATATCTGCATTCTCAGTGTTTGTCTTTCTGATGATAGAGTTGATTCTTGTGATGGTGTAGAGAAGGTATGTACCTGTTTTTCCTTCAAAGGAGAGGAATTTGTCTATATCAAATATATAGTCCTTGGATCTGTGGTTTATCAGATCACCGAACTTAACGGCTGCAATACCAACACGTTTTGCAGTTTCTGTATGATTTTCCTCTGATACAAATTCGGAAGTACGGAGTTTTTCCGCAGCCGCTTCTGTAACAGTTTCGATGAGGTCGGCAAGTTTCATAACACCGCCGTCACGTGTCTTGTATGGCTTTCCGTCGCTTCCGTTCATTGTGCCGAAACCAAGAAGTTCAAGTTCGGTATCAGCAGGAACAAGTTCAGCTTTCTTTGCACATCTGAACACCTGTGTAAAATGAAGTTCCTGACGCTTGTCAACAACGTACCAGATTTTCTTAGGACTGAAGTCTCTGTTTCTCTGGATGATAGTAGCAAGGTCTGTTGTTGCGTATATGCTTGAATTGTCTGATTTTTTGATGATAACAGGAGGCATAGGAGCTTTGTCACTTTCAAGTGCAACGTCAACAACCATAGCTCCTTCACTTTCATGGAGAAGGTTTTTGTCTGTGAGAATCTGAACGAGTTCGTCGATGTACTTGTCAGCATCGCTTTCGCCGTACCAGAGGTCGAAGTCAACACCGAGTTTTTCGTAGTTGCCCTTGAGGTCGTTGATTGAAACACGGAGTATTTCCTTCCATACTGCTATATATCCCGGTCTGCCGTTCTGAAGATCGGCTGTAAACTGGTGAGCCTTTACTTTGAAGGCTTCGTCAGTCTTGCTCTTCTGGCTTGCGAAAGGATAGATCTCGTTGAGCATATCCGCACTGAGTTCAGGTACTTTTCCCTCTGTAAATTCAGGCTTGAAACATTCCCATTCAGGATTTCTCTCTTCAAGTTCAGCAATAACAAGACCAATCTGGAGGCCCCAGTCACCGAGGTGTACGTCTGAAATAACATTGTATCCGCATTCGCGTGCAAGGCGTTTGAGTGATTCACCGATTATTGCTGAGCGGAGATGGCCGATATGAAGCGGCTTAGCAACATTTGGTCCGCCGTAATCGATAACAATGGTCTCCTTGTTTTCAGCCTGTGGAATACCAAGGTGTTCATCATCAGCGATATCACCAAGGAGACTTACAAGGTATTCATCAGTCATTGTCATATTTATAAATCCCGGCTTTGCAACTTCAACTTTGAGAAATGCAGGATTTTCAGTGATAATATTTTTAACTTCCTCTGCAATAATAAACGGGGCTTTTTTAAACTGTTTTGCAGCAGCAAATGAGCCGTTGCACTGGAACTGACAGAGATCCATTCTGTCTGAAACAAATACCGTACCAAATGAACGGTCGTAACCGCATTTTTCAAAAGCATCAGAAACAATTTCTGTTAATATCTGAGTTATTGTTTTCATTGTGTATTCCACCTTTTAAAAATTTTTACACTGTCTATTTAATAATAACATATTTTTCTGCAAAGTGCAACCGCTGAAAATGCAGTAAACAAAAATTATAGTGAACGTCAAAATAAATTTGACTTTCACTATAATTTTGTTTTCTTTATTGACTATATATAAAATTCGTGGTAAAATTACCTTATATATACTATTCAGAACTTGAAAATATTTTTCAGAAAACGAGGAATTAAAATTGAACGAAGCGGAAATAAAGATACTTGATTTTATCAGGGAACATATGACAAATAAAGCAGGCGATGCTGTGATGCCGCTGATTTCATCTCTGGGAGATGCCGGGATAGTCTGGATAATACTGTCGCTTACCATGATCATTATTCCGAAAACACGCCGGTACGGACTGATAATTGCAGTCAGTCTGATTATAGAATCTCTGATATGCAATCTTCTCCTCAAACCTGTTACAGCAAGAATTCGTCCCTATGATTTGAATCCGCTGGCTGACATTCTTGTGAAGAAACCTGATGACTATTCTTTCCCTTCCGGACATACAGGAGCATCATTTGCAGCGGCGTCATCACTGTGGGGGTGGAAGAAAAGTTTCTGGATTCCGGTTACAATCCTGGCTTTGCTGATAGCATTTTCAAGACTGTATCTCTATGTTCATTATCCGACAGATGTACTTTCAGGCGTACTGCTCGGCTCTTTATCGGGATGGTTATCTGTACTGATTTTCAGAAAGTACACTGGTGAAATGATGCCGCAGGGGAAAAGTGATTAATGATTTTTTTCGTATTAAAGATTTTAAAAACCTCATCCGGTTCAGCACAGTCGGATGAGGTTTTTGAATTATGTTAATTTATGTACAGGGCATTTGCCAGTCCCATAACTTTAAAAGGCATATTCTCTCATTATGGCAAATACCATATAGCCAATATACAGCGAAACCAGCATTCCGCCTTCGGCTTTTGTGATTTTTTTACCTGTGATACAGAAAATATATGCAAGAAGACAGATTGCAATATAGATGACACAGTCTGTTAATGTGTCGGTAACGCTGATGGTATCAATTGATATCGGAGAAATAACACCGGAAATACCAAGAATCATAAGTACATTGAAGATATTTGAGCCGATAACGTTGCCCATTGCCATATCGTTTTCGCCTTTTCGTGCTGCGGTTATTGAGGTAACAAGTTCCGGAAGGGAAGTGCCAACTGCACAGATGGTCAATCCGATAAGTGTTTCGCTCATTCCAAAAGCAGCTCCCAGTGAACCGGCGTTATTTACAACCAGGTTGCCGCCGAAAACTATCGCTGCGGCTCCGCCGATTATGCAAAGGGCACATTTCCACCATATAAAAGGTTTTTCGTCAGAAACTTCATTTGATGGATTTTTCAGTGCAGAGAGTACAGTCCAGAGCATATAACCAGCCAGAAGAAGCACAAGAACAACGGATTCTGCTCTGGTTACCACGCCTCTGTCTCCTCCGATAAAAAGCATTGCAAGAAAAATGCCGGATACAGCAATTGAAACCGGATAATCACGTTTCAGAAGGTCGGTTGTAACTACGGATGGAATGATAACCGAGCAAACTCCGAGCACAGCCAGTAAATTAAAAAGATTTGAGCCGATTACATTGCTGACGGCCATTGAGTTTGCTCCGCTCAGGGATGCGGAAATACTTACTGCAAGTTCCGGAGCGCTTGTCCCCATTGCTACGATGGTGAGACCGACAACAAGCGGCGGAATTTTAAATTTTCGTGCTAAAGCCGACGCACCGTCAACAAAAAAATCAGCACCTTTTATCAGCAGTACAAATCCTGCAAGCAGAAGGATAATGTTAATAATAATGTTCATGATATGCTCCTTGAATTTAATATATTTTTTCAAATGTGTTTTTTGCAGCACACACAACTTTATTATACAATACAGCAAGGTAAAAAATCAAGTAAAAAAAATTTGGGTACAGATGTCTCTTCTGAACAACAGATGCTTGACTATGGACTGTTTACAACCTTAAAAGTATCGATTTTTTGTTATATTGAGCAAGTAAAAATCAAAATGCTTTTTCTGAAATTTTAATCATTATAAACCTGCAATGTAAAATTGATTATCTGTGTTTTGAAAAATCCAGGTAAATGTCATAAAGGAGAAAAAAGTATGAGTCAACTAATGTTAAATATAACAAATTATGCAGAAAAAAATTATGCAAAAAATAGAATTTATCTGGCTGATATTGAAAAATGATTTTTTTGACGATAATATTATAGTATAGTATAGGGTGATATAAAGTTTGAGTATAATGGAAAGAAGGTAAATTTTAGTGGACAAAAAAGCAATGTACAAATTAAGCTATGGTCTCTTCGTTCTTACAGCAAAAGAAGGAGAAAAGGACAACGGATGCATTATTAATACAGCGATACAGGCTGCATCCGTGCCTAATCAGATGAGCGTCTGTGTAAGCAAGTCCAATTTTACTCATGATATGATTATGAGAACAGGGGCTGTCTCTTATACACATCTCCGAGCCCACGAGACAGGCAGAAATC
>CAMCOJ010000180.1 GCA_945876405.1 uncultured Ruminococcus sp. | reverse complement strand
CTTTTCAGAAATTAAGCCCTGGTTTTATTTAGAGACAGGATGGGACACAAACGAACTGTCTTTATTAAATTATTCCGTGTATCAGCCATGTTTTTCATACAAATACGGCTGTGTAACCTATCATTAGTATAACACAGCCGCAGTATATTGTCAATTATAAAATCAAAGAAATGCCGAATCAGGATGCTTCTTCAGAACATCAAGTATTTTATCATAGTTAGCTGCAAAAGCATCTATGACCTTAGGTGAAAAATGTTCGCCCCTGTCCCCGAGAATTATTTTGTACGCCTCTTCATGATCCATAGGTTCCTTATATGAACGCTTGCTGACAAGTGCATCATATACGTCAGCAACAGCAACTATGGTGCTGTTATAATCAATCTCTTCACCTTTCTTTCCAAGATAGCCTTTTCCGTTCCACTTTTCATGATGTTCAAGTGCAATTAGACGGGCTGCCCTGAGTATTTCGCCGGTAGAATTATGAAGAAGTCTTTCCCCTTCTGTAACATGAGTTTTTATCACTTCAAATTCTTCCGGTGTGAGTTTTCCCGGTTTTTCAAGAATGGAAACAGGTATAATCAGCTTTCCTATATCATGCATCATAGATGCCATTCGCAGCACCTCTACCTGATCCTTGTCCATGCCAAGAGCTTCTCCAAGAACTCTGCTGTACTCAGAAACCCTCTTTACGTGTTTTCCCGTCTGCCCTGATTTTGATTCTGTAAGTTCAGCAAATGAAAGAATAAGCTGCTCCTGAGTAGCAATAAGACGATTGTTAAGCTGAATATTCTCCAGATAAAGCTTAACAGCGCGTTCATGTGACTTACGGTAATTTATAAACCTTCGCAACGATTCGAATGAGATATTCATATTTCTCATAAGCTTTGTAACAGCAGGATTGCATACACAGTTTTCTTTATGGAAACGCAGTGAAACATATCCAAAGCACCTCTCATAATAATGAAACGGTACAAAATAGAAAACTGATGGTTCACCGTTATACTCAAACAGTTCCGGACTGATATCAGTTCTTTTCACCTTGTGTTTTTCATCAGCAGAATGTTCTCCGGTAATTCCGTTTTTATTATACACAAGAATCATATCATCTGTGTAATCAGTAATATCATTGTCCCCCGATTCTTCAGAATAGAAAACATTGTCATTAATAAATACACTTGCACTGTCAAACGGGTCAAGACAT
Organism: uncultured Ruminococcus sp.; assembly: GCA_945876405.1. Lineage (GTDB taxonomy): Bacteria > Bacillota > Clostridia > Oscillospirales > Ruminococcaceae > HUN007. The sequence continues at coordinate 4,074 of CAMCOJ010000180.1, read as the reverse complement.
CTCATATACCACCCGGCATTAAACATATACTCTTCTATGGTACCGTTTGAGATCATGTCCTCCTGCATAAAATTATATTCCGAATGAATATTGTCAAATCTTTTAAAACTCCCGTCCGATCCTTTAATCTGATATTTTTTCTTACTGTAATCTTTCATAAAACAACCGCAGGTTTTTTCAATAACAAGGCGTGTTCTGTTTTCGCATGACAGATCCGTAACTTTTTCTCCCATAAGTTCAAGGAGTTTTACTGCTGTTCTGAATCCGGTGGAATATACATCTCTTATGCATGATGTTACACACTCAAGAACTGCAGAACCATCATCTTCGTTATCGTATCCCGCAATATTAACGTCGTCAGGAACATGATACCCTTCATCTTCAAGAAGTTTTATAATGCTCAGTGCCATCGGATCATTTGCACAGACTATAGCGTCCGGAAGACCACCCCTGTTAAAAAGTACATCACGGATTTTCTCACCTGTATCATACCAGAAGTTTCCGTAAAATACATTTTCCTGTCTGAATTCAATTCCATGCTTTTCAAGTGATTTTCTGTAACCTTTCTCGCGCATCTGAGTATGCGAATGTGATGCCGCCCCGCCGACATACATGATGTCACAGCATCCGTGTTCTTCTATCATATGGTCGGTAAGCATTTCCATACCCGATTCATCAGATGTATCCACTACCGAAAAACGCTCATCGTTATAGTCCACACATACTACAGGTTTTTTAAAATTATTGTAAAGATTATCAAGGAATTCAGAAATCTGTTTCTGCTCACACGGAAGAGTATCCGGAAGAACAGCAATCCCGTCAAGCATGTCATAATTAATCAGTGAAAATATATTCATCTCGCCTGTTATGTGACGTACTCCCATACCACGTTTACTCAGGGCGGAAAACACCAGAACATCATAACCATATGATGTCATTTTTTCAGAAAATCCTTTAATAAAATTCCCCTGATAAGGAGAACCATTCATGGAAATAATCACACCGATTTTCTTTTCTGTACTCAAAATACCCCACCCTCTTTATCATATAATAGCCTAATATAATTTTAATATATTTCTGCTTTTTTGTCAACCATTTTATGATATTTTTGCACAAAATCACGAACAACTGAAATTCCCCCTGTCAGACAAATTAACAGAGGGAATTTCAGGTTTTACGAACAGGTTTTCATAAAACTTAACACATACAAATCTTTTTTATTAATCTAAAACATAAATCCTTCAGGTGCTTTCTTTTTCAGCCAGTGTCCACGGCACCGCTTCCGATGTAACTTTTTTTCCGTTCAGCAGATCAATAAGCTTAGCTGCAGCAATCTGACCAATGTTTCTGTCATCATATGACATAGATGTTATTCTTACAGGAGATATCTCACTGAAATTACTGTTATCAAAGCTTGCAACAGCAATATCCTCTGGTATCCGTTTTCCGTACTGTCCAAGTATTCTGATAAGCCGGAATGCAATATCGTCATTATAACACACAACTGCTGTGGAATCTCCTATACGCGAAAGAAGAGAATCCGGATTTTCAAACATCGACTCCTTGGACTCAGTTGTATACCAGATAACCTTCTCATCATCAATCAGTTTCCCGGCATCTCTGAGAGCAGATATATATCCCATATAACGCTGATGTCCCTGAATATCGTCACTCTTGAAACATCCGGCAATTTTTTCATGACCTTTGCCGATAAGGTAATTTACAAGTTCATAACCACCGCTTCTGTTGTCAGCACAAACAGAAATCGAACCCTGAAGTTCCGGATAATAACTGTTAAAAAACACAACCGGAAGACGACGCTTAAAAAGGCGTGCATAAAGATCAAAATTCGGGTTGGGCATTGCCGTTTTCGTACCTTCGATAAGAAAACCATCAATAGGTTTGTTAAGAAAATCTTCAAGTATAGTTCTCTCACTGCATACACGGTTACCTGTAGCGGCAATTACAGGTGTATATCCATTGGCAGAAAGAACTGATTCGACTGCACTCAGTTGTCCGGGAAAGATATAGTCATCAATATATGTAGCAATAACTGCTATAATATGACTTCTCTGTGCCGAGCCCTTTCCTTTGACAACTGAACCGCTCCCCTGTCTCTTGACTATAAGATCCTCGTTTACAAGTATCTGAAGAGCTTTTCTTACAGTCTGACGACTCATGCTGTAAGATGAAGAAAGCTCCTCCTCTGTGGGAAGACTTTTTCCTTCAGGATATTTTCCTGAACGTATTCCTTCCTTCAGTTCAACTGAAAGCATTTCGTATTTTTTCAAAATAAATACAACTCCTCACTGGGTTTCATACAAATATAATACATCTAAAAAATGAGTTTGTCAATAATATGTACACTAATTTCAGCTGTAAGTGATATTTTTTACATACAATTTGGTAGTTTTGCACAAATATTTTTTGAGTATTATAGTAAGTTTAGTTCTTGATTTCATATTGTGTATTATGTTAAAATAAATACAACCTAAGAAAAGCAGTGGTTACGTCAGAATTTGTATGTGTAAAATACCAGGCTTATTTCGAAAACGGTTACATCATTTTTATTAATTTTATCTGAGATTGGGAGGAAAACCAAATGAAAATTAAGAAAACTTTAGCAATTTTATTCAGTGTAACACTTGGGCTTTGTGCACTCACAGGATGCGGACCTGCAGCAGGTGGAAATTCCGGTTTGGCTAACAACGATGCCCCTGCAGCAGATAACAAGGGTTCAGGAGAACTTATCAAGGTTGGTATCATCAATAATGACCCTAACGAATCAGGTTATCGTAATGCAAACGATAAGGATATGAAGGCTACATTCACGGAAGAAAATGGATACGAGACTCACTTTGCATACAGTCTTAAGAATGATGAACAGATTGCTTATGCACAGCAGTTCATTCAGGACGAAGTTGACTACCTGCTCATTTCAGCAGCCGGCACATCAGGCTGGGATTCAGTTCTCAAGGATGCCCAGGCACAGGAAATCAAGGTTATTCTTTTTGACCGTACAATTGATGCTGATGACAGCCTTTATGAAGCTTCAATAGTTTCAGATATGGCTAAGGAAGGTGAAACAGCTGTAAACTGGCTCGCTTCACAGAAACTTTCAGAATACAACGTTGTACATATTCAGGGTGTTGTAGGTTCATCAGCTCAGATTGGCCGTACAGGTGCTCTCGATGAGATGGTAAAGAAAGAAGCTTCATGGAATCTCATCACTCAGCAGACTGCTGACTGGAATGCTGAAACAGCTCAGCAGATTGTTCAGTCTGTAATTGACTCAGGTAAAAAGTTCAACGTAATTTATGCTGAAAATGACGATATGGCTAAGGGTGCTGTTGCTGCTCTTGACAAGGCAAACATCTCTCACGGTGTCGGCAAGGACGTTATAGTTATGGGATTTGACTGCAACAAATGGGCTCTTGAAGAACTACTTAAGGGCAACTGGAACTATGACGGACAGTGCAATCCTTTCCAGGCATCATACATTGATGAAATTATCAGGGATCTCGAAAACGGAAAGTCACCTGCAAGCAAGGTTGTAGTAATGGAAGAAAAGGGCTTTGATGCGGCTTCCATAACACAGGATGACGTTGACCAGTACGGAATCTGATTAAAATATTTCATGTTTTCTTAAAATCATATATAAAAAGCGCGGCTCTGAATATATGGATATATAATCCTTGTATCGGCCGCGGTTTTTATAAACAGTTCATCAAGTTGTTACAACTTTTATTCCTTTATTTTTACATTTTTAATTACTGGAGGCGATATTAATGCAGGACGATATAATTCTCAAACTGGAAGGAATATGCAAAGAATTTCCCGGAGTCCGTGCTTTACAGGACGTTCAGTTCACCCTGCACAAAGGCGAAATTCATGCCCTTATGGGCGAAAACGGTGCCGGTAAATCAACTCTTATCAAAGTTCTGACTGGTGTCTACCAAAAGGACGGCGGCTCAATATACATGGAAGGAAAACCGATAAATATTAATTCCACTCAGGATGCTCAAAAATCTGTCTCTTATACACATCTGACGCTGCCGACGATACTCCTTGTGT
>CAMCOJ010000179.1 GCA_945876405.1 uncultured Ruminococcus sp. | reverse complement strand
TTTCCACAAACCTTCATATGCTTTATGATTATTTTATCAGAACACTTGTTCAGGCAAATATCAGAAAGCGTTCAGAAGTTCTTAAGCCACTGATCCCTTTGATTACGGAACTAAAGGATGCTTTTCAGCAGGCCGAGAGAAAGATTCACATGAAATAAAATATATCCTGTCCTGTTAAGAAACGGGGCAGGATTTTTATTTTATATTGACATATTGTTTGTAAATATGTATAATTTATCTCAAAGTATTAAGGAACAGGAGAATATATTATAAATATGGAGATCATGAAGTCGGATGGTGAATGCATATATTCAAAAAATTATAAGTTTTTCAGTGAGTTTCTGTCGGGAAATATGATTAGAAAAATGCAGCAGAAATCACTTATTCTGCCGGCAGGAAAAGACGGAAACCGAAAAACACTTTACAGTCACGGTCTGGAGATATCAGTAGTATCTGAGATGATTGCTTCAATTGCGTTCAGCTCGGAAAAACTGAGAAACATGGCAATTGAAAAATACATGCTAAGTGAAATGCTTGCATATGCAGGAATTGTTCGTTCATCCGGTCAGCCCCCCTTCGGGTATTCTGCCAATAATTCAATAAGAAACTGGTTTATTGATAATATTGAAAAAATAAAGGTGGAAAACAAATATATAAGTGAACTTATGAGTGAACGCATGAAAGAAGATTTAATAAACTTCAGTGGGATAAAGATGTCGGTAAGATATCTCCTGAGGTATACTGACATAAATCTCGGACAGGTGGAGGAGTTTATCACAGGACTTGTTGAATCGGAGAGCTACATGTCTGACAAGTCTGTAATGTATTCGGAATTAAATGAAATGAATCTGTTCAGTAATAAAAAAACTGCACTGTCATATATTCTTGAAGCAGCAGCTTATATTGTTGCAACTACATCAATAATTGATGATGTAGTAACGAACAGCTGTGCGATTTCTCATCAGATTTTGTATTACCTCAGAAGTAATGAGGATTTTTCAGAAGATATAACAGAGGAAGAATATCAAAAATACTGTATACTTGTAAATTCACTTGAAAGATGCAGCAGTGATTTAAAATATTCTGTTACGGCTGACCGTGAATCAGAACTTATTCACAGGTGGACTGTTTTGTTAAGAAATGAGATGTGCATTTCCGCATCTGAAAGTTTTGCACGTAATTATGATGAGATTTGTTCAGGAGAATATAAAAGTAATCTTATTTCAGATTCATGGTGTCGTATTCTTAAACCTCTTTTCAGAAAACTATGTGATGTACTTATCGGTTCCTCAGAGTATATCGAATCCTCATTCGGAACCCAGAAAATCATTACTGTACTTACGGAACAGATAGTAAATACAGCAGTCAGATACGATACATCCGAAAGGCTTTCATTTATGGAAACAAAAATAATGTCCATGATACCTGAAAAATGTAAAAGTGTTTACCACAGTACAAGCACAGGAAAAAGTGAAGGAGAAAAAATATATCTGCGTATTCTTATGGCACTTGATTACATATGCAGTATGACTGACAGTGAAACAGAAGAAATTTACAGAAAACTTCATTGAATAAAACTTGATATATTATTTGATTTATGCTAAAATAAATATTGTATAGAATAATTCAGGAAGGATAAATAATGTGATTAGGAAAAGAAATTCATTGCTGGGGAGAACGGCTGATATTACCATTGACCGCCAGTCCGGATGTCGTAATATACGTCATAAAAACATTACATACAGTGTCAGAACCGGGTGCTTTGCAGCAGAAAAAGAAAAAACTGTAAAGAAGCATATGATCTATATTATCGGAGCGGAAAATACTTCCGATACTTTCAGGGGCACAATAATAAGCACAATCAGGAGAAAGGATACTGGTCAGCTTCTGCTTGTAGCTGCTCCGGAGGGAAAGTTTTTTTATGAACCGCAGATTCGGGAATGTATTGGTTTTTATGAAAGACAGCATCAGTCTGATTTTGAATTCTATATGACAATAGACTGTGGTATTATTCTGTATAAGGATTACGGAGACAGGATAAGATTTCTTCTTGCAAAGGACAGAGTAACAGGGAAAACCGGATTTATTAAAGGTGCTCTTGAATTCGGTGAAACCGAAAAGGAAGCTGCTGTTCGTGAGATAACTTATTCTACGGGTATAAATGTAAATATAACCGATGATTTTCGTACGGAATATATTCAGGGCAATTCAGAAAACAAGAAGAAAAAGATTGTTATGTTTCTTGCTCAGTACAGTGAAAAGGTTATAAAAATTCCTGAAGAATGCAGTTTCAGAACAGTAAACCTTGAATTTGCAGAAGCTATGAAACAGCTTGATAATCCGCAGGAAAAAATACTTCTTATGGAGGCAAGGGATTATTATGAAAATAAAAGAAAAAGCAGTGAGAATATGCGAGAAACTGAAAGAGAAGTATCCCTCTGCTGAGTGTTCACTCGAATACAGTGAGCCGTATGAACTGCTTATAGCAACAAGGCTTTCAGCACAGTGTACAGATGCCCGGGTCAATATAGTAACCAGAGATCTTTTTGCAAAATACCCGACTCTTCAGAGTTTTGCGGATGCGGATATCAGCGAACTTGAGGAAATTGTAAGACCATGTGGTTTTTATCGTGAAAAGGCAAAGAGCATAAAAAATATGGCATCCATGATTATCTCAGAATTTGACGGACAGGTTCCGGATACCATGGAAAAGCTTACTTCACTTCCGGGTGTCGGAAGAAAAACGGCAAATCTTATTCTGGGAGATGTATACGGAAAACCGGCAGTTGTTACCGATACTCACTGTATAAGAATTACCGGCAGACTTGGGCTTACAGAAAATACGGAACCATATAAGGTTGAAAAGGATCTTGTAAAAATAATTCCTCCCGAAGAGGGTTCTGATTTGTGTCACCGTCTTGTGTTTTTCGGACGTGAGATCTGTAAAGCGAGAAAGCCTTTATGTGAAGAATGCTGTTTGAATGATATATGCACATACTATCAAAAAGAATGTGAGGAGAAAAAATTAAATGTATAAAAGATGTATCGCTCTGCTTTGTGCAGTGGTATTTGCAGGCAAGCATCTTTTTTACTCCGGTGCTGAATGTACAAATGATAAATCAGTTATATGTTCAGCTGTTTCAAGCCGTATAAGTGAAAACGGCATAGCGCTTATCAAAGAATTCGAAGGATTTCTTCAGTATGCGCAGTGGGATTATAAGCAATGGACAATTGGTTATGGTACAGGGGTAGATAAGGATGCTTATCCGAATGGGATAACAGAACAGGAAGCGGACATGCTTCTTAGAGAAGTTGTAGTCGTCTATGAAAAATATGTTCAGAATTTTCTTGACAAATACAATATAAGTGTAACTCAGAATCAGTATGATGCTCTCGTTAGTTTTACATACAACATGGGTAATGTCTGGACAAATACTTCAGAGGTAAGGATAAGGACCTATCTTATCAACGGTATTTACAATTATACTCCGCAGCAGATTACGGATGCTTTTAAACTCTGGTGCAAGGCCGGGGGAGAAGTACTCCCGGGACTTCTGAGAAGAAGGGAAAGGGAGGCTGAGCTGTTCCTTTCCGATGCTGACTATTCATCCCAGGAAAACGGTGAGAGATGGCGAATAAAATCATCTACCGGTGTAAGACTCAGGAGAGACTCAGATACATCTTCTGAAATAACAGCGGTTATACCATATGGTACATTGATAACAGTTGATGAGAAAAAAGAATGCAACGGTTTTTTATGGGGAAAAACTTCATATAAAAATATTGAAGGCTGGTGTGTCCTCGACTATGCTGAACATGTAAGCGGAACAGTTGAGACAGAAGTTGTTGAAGACGAGGAAAAGTACGAAAAATGGCGTATCGTGTCCGATAACGGAGTTAATCTCAGATATAATTACGGAACTGAAAATCAGGTGCTTGACGTCATTCCATTTGATACGGTTATAACCGTTTATGAACAGAAGGAAAGCGGTGAGTTTATCTGGGGAAGAACTGAGTACAATGGAAAAGTCGGCTGGTGCGTTCTTAACTTTGCTTCAAAGTATGGCGAAGAAGAAGTTCTTCAGGGAATAAGAATAGAAAAACTTCCTGACAAAACGATTTATACGGCAGGAGAATTATTTGACAATTCCGGAATGTGTATAGTTGCTCATTACAGCAGCGGAAGAGAAGAAGTTGTAGAAGATTACGGATGCAGCGGCAATACAACAGTTCCCGGAATCTGTATAATAAAAATAGATTATATGGGAATAAGCTGTGATCTTTCAGTTCGTGTAAATGCTCGTAAAGGTGATATTAATGAAAATGGCATTATCGATTCGGAAGACTGTTACAGCCTGAAAACCTGTATTTTAAACAGTTCATCTGAAATTTCAGGTGATACAGGAGATATTAACGGGGATGGTGTAATAAATGTTTTTGACAGTATTTACGCCAAAAAGGAAATATTAAGCAGGAGCAGATAAATGAAATTGAAAAAAAAGCGACGAAAGTTAAATCATCAGGGTATACTCCTGATACTTTTTATTGCCGCTGTGACAGCATTTTTATGTGTTGTTTTTTTACTTATAAAAATAATATCGGGCGGATCAGTCGATGTTATTGCCGAACCCGGTGAATGTACAGTACCGAATATAAATGTAACCTTCAGCAAATACAGGGATGAAAATTTTTACACTCAGAATGGCTTGAAGCACTATATTGACGGAGAAAAAAAATCACGGGCAGGCATAGACGTTTCATATGCACAGAAGGAGATTGACTGGAATAAAGTCAAAGCTGCCGGAATTGATTTTGCGATGATTCGTGCCGGATTCCGCGGATATGAGAGCGGATTGCTTAACACTGATGATTATTTTAAAAAAAATATGGAAGGTGCGCTTGCTGCCGGGGTGGAAACAGGAGTTTATTTCTTTTCCCAGGCAATAAATGAAAAAGAAGCAAGGGAAGAGGCAGAGTTTGTACTTGACCTTATCAGTGATTATAATGTAACCTATCCTGTTGCCTTTGACTGGGAGACTATTTCCGGTGATGCTGCACGGTCTGACGGAATAACCGGTGAAATGCTGAACAAATGTGCTCTTGAGTTCTGCAGTACAATTGAAAATGCGGGATACAAGCCGGTTATATATGCCTCGCTTAACCTTCTCCGTGACAAATTTGACAAATACAGCATAGATATTATTTCCGGATATGACCTCTGGCTTGCAGAGTATAAGGACTGTCTCTTATACACATCTGACGCTGCCGACGATACTCCTTGTG
>CAMCOJ010000178.1 GCA_945876405.1 uncultured Ruminococcus sp. | reverse complement strand
TTATTATAGTGAAAGTCAAATTTATTTTGACGTTCACTATAATATAACGACAAATTTTTACGAAAGGTGTCTGTGATGAAAAAGATTATTTTTCAGGCCAGAGCAGGTGATAAGAAGGCCTTCGATAAAATATATGAAGAAACAAGTGCTGAGCTTCTGAGATATTGCATGCACCTGTGCAAAAATGAAAATGATGCCAGAGATTTGATGCAGGATACATATTTTACTGCGTTCAGCAAGATTGAATATTATAAAAAAGATGATAATTTCAGGGGCTGGCTGCATACTATTGCTGTTCATAAATATTTAAACAGTATAAGGTCGGACAGAATAAAGACTGAGCCTGAAGCTGATCCCGATGATGTATCGGATGATGAGAACTGTATTCCTGAAAATGCTTTACAGCTGAAGGAAACTGCCGGTATAATAAGGGAAGTTCTGTATAACAGTCTTTCTGATTCCCAGAGGGCAGCTGTAATGATGTATTACTATGACGAGCTTTCGGTAAGCGAAATTTCAGAAGCACTTGAGTGTCCGGAGGGTACTGTAAAATCAAGACTTTTCAGCAGCCGGAAAATAATGCGTGATGAGCTTGAAAGAAAGGGGATAAAATCCGGTATCGCCGCATTTGCGGTTTCAGCTGTACTGAAATCAGATATTGAGGCTGCTGAAACTGTAGAATGTTCTGTGGTGAAGAAAGGTGTTTCAAAAGCAGCAGCGGTAAAAATATTTTCAGGCGTTTCTGCAGCGGTTCTGATAGGCGGCGGGATAGCTGCGGAAATTTTCAGTAATAAGGATAATGATTTCTTTGTGGAAAATGAAATTTATGTAACCTCAGCGGTAACATCGGTCTCAGAGGCTGGTACTTCCCGTGAGAGCCGGATTGTTTCTGAAACTTCTGTACCGGGTTCTGATGTATTGAACTCTGATGCACCGGATTCTGAACACAGTGAATTTTCTACGGAGACAGAAAAATCAGGATTATCTTCTTCTGAACCTGAAAAAAATCAGGCTGTCTCTGAAGTATCTGAAGATAATAACAATGTTGTAGAGATTCAGACAGAGGCTGCAGATTTAATATCGGCAGAAATACAGGTTACACTGCCGTATACTGAAACAGTATTTTCCGAAAACACAACGGAGACAGAACCGTATGATATTGTTCCGGTTGTAAATTACAGTTTTGATGCCGGCACGATGTACGCTGATATTCCTGAAAATTTTACAGCGGACGGCTACAGAATAAACGGAAACAAGGAGACCGGCTACAGCTTTTCAAAATTATATGCATATTCATCAGTTGGCGGCGGAGGAAAATTTTCCGAGGCAAATGAAAAACAGTTCTATGTTTTCAAACCTGATAATATCAGTGCTGACAAAATTCTTTTTACATATCAGGTTGCACAGCCCGATGAAGTGGATGCACTTTCTTCCCTGGAAATGTTTTTCACAGAGGTATCTCTGTCTGACAGGGAAGATATTGCTATAAAAAATGACAACACGGATTTTCCGGACCAGCCCTCTGAACGAAGCGGTTATGTATACCGGTATTCAGCGACGGACTATAATGTTGATATTACCGGAGAAGTGATTGTTTTCAGGGGAAACTATAAAACAACACACGTAATTATTGTATGTGACGGCAGCGGCAGATGGACTGATGAATACAGGAAGTTCAGGGTAAGCATCGGGCTTGTAAGCCGGGAAATCAGTGAATATATTTATCAGTGATAACGGGGGAAGTAATAATGAAAATTTTTAAAAGTACAGCATTTGCAATGTCAGTGATTCTTGCTGCCGGTAATTTTCCGGGATTCTGCGGAACAGAAATTTATACAGAAAAATTTTGTTCAGCAGCCGGTATATCTGAAAATATCAGCGAAGAGGGTCTGGTATATACGGAGACCGACGGTGAGATACACATCACGGGTATAATTGAAAACATACAGAGCGTTGTTATACCGGATAAAATAGACAATAAACCTGTGACGCTGATAGGAGAATCCGCATTTTCCCTTTCGGAGCTTCAGATGGCTGTTGTCCCTGAGACAGTAAAGGTAATATGCTTCAAAGCCTTTCAGGGAATAAGGACAGTGATTATTCACAGTGACGACTGTGAAATAGACAGTTCCTATATGACCATATCAGGCGGAACCATTTACTGCAATAAAGACTCCTCCGCAGATGAATACTGCAGGAAAAACGGATACACTTCACGGAGAATTGAAGATGTTCCTGATATTGTTTTCGGGGTGACGGATGACGGATTTTTATATAAATCTGAAAACGGTACAGTTTCAGTAACCGGATACGCAGGTAACGAAAGAATTCCGGTTATTCCGGAATACATTGAAGATAGTCCTGTTACAAGAATAGCAGTAAAGGCATTTTACAAAGCTGATATAGATACGGCGGTTATTTCAGACAAAGTTGAGGTTATTGAGTCAGATGCATTTACATGCAGTAATATCAAATATATGATTATCCCTGAGACAGTAAAGGAAATTCATAATCAGGCCTTTGATATTTGTGAAAAGATGGACAGCGTATATATTCTGAATCCGGACTGTGATCTTGGGTATGACCTGATTTTCCCTGAAACGAAGAAATGCGTACTGTTTGAGAGCGACGTGATAATTAAAGCGGCAAAGGGAAGTGAGGCTGAACGTTTTGCTGCTGTTTACGGATATGATTTTGAGGAACTTTCCGATATTCCGGAATTTACAGTTGACCGGACGGACGACGGATACAGGTATTTTTCAGACGGAAGTCATGTGACGATACTGGGCTGTGAACTAAACGGTACAAAAGCTGTGGTTCCGTCAGAAATTAACGAATGTCCTGTAACCAGGATTGCTGCCGGCGGTATAGCTTCAAAAAATGTCACCGAAATAGTCATTCCTGAATCCGTAAATACTGTTTCCAACAAGGCTCTTCTTATGAATCCTTCTCTTACCAGTGTAACCTTTCTTAATCCGGAATGCAGAATATCTGACAAATCAACAGTTCTCAGTTATGCAGCCGGCCAGTTCAAGGGAACAATATATGGATTCAGCGGCTCAACTACAGAAAAATATGCGGAAAAATTCAGGTATAATTTTGCAGCACTTCATCCTGCAGGCGATATGGACGGAAATGACATAATTGATGTAACAGATCTCAGTATTGTATCACTTGCTGTTATAGGAGATAAAGTCCTCACAGCTGAACAGATCAAAGCAGGTGATATAAACGAAAACGGTAAAGTTGACCTTGCAGATCTTGCAAGGCTAAGACAGTACATTTCCGGAGTGGTGATATCTCTCCCCCTCATTTCCTGAACAGTTACAAAATGAAATTGAAATTAATAAGTATTTGTGGTATAATCAATTTAATGATTAACCTTTTTTGAACGGTGGTGTATGTATGGGTATCTACCTTAATCCTGGAAATGATTTGTTTTCTGAAGCGATAAATTCTGATATTTATGTTGATAAATCCATGCTTATAGATTTAACAAACAAAAGTCTTCGAACTACAGGCAAGCATATATGCATAAGCAGACCAAGACGATTCGGAAAATCAATGGCGGCCAATATGCTTGCTGCGTATTACAGCAGAGGCTGTGATTCGGCAGAGTTGTTTAAAAATCTTGCGGTTTCAAAAACATATGATTTTGAAAGGCATCTAAATAAATACAATGTTATTCGTCTGGATATAAGGAGCTACATCTCCAGCAATGAAGATCCTATGAAAATCAGAGAAAATGTTACAGAGGATCTTTTGTATGAAATCAGTGAAGAGTATCCTGATGTAAAAATGCCGCCAAGAATTACACTGGAAAAGGCGCTTGCAACAGTATATATTAAAACCGGGATACCTTTCGTATTTATTATTGATGAATGGGACAGTGTGTTCAGAGTGTTTCCCCGAAATGTCGAAGCACAGACTGTATATCTTGATTTTCTTCGTGATTTACTGAAAGAAAAAGAATATGTTGCCCTTAATTATGCAACCGGTATTTTTCCTGTTAAGAAATACGGAGAGCATTCTGCACTGAATATGTATCATGAGTATACCATGACCAGTCAGAAGCGTTTTGCTGAATATACAGGATTTACCGACAGGGAAGTTAAAATGCTCTGCGGTGAAGATACCGGTATGTTCGAAGAGCTGAAACGATGGTACGATGGATATAAGGTGGATAATTACGATATATATAATCCAAATTCAGTTGTTCAGGCCATAACTGAGAAATCATTTGATAATTACTGGACAAAAACCGAGACGTTTGAAGCACTGAAGGTATATATTCAGCTTGATATGGATGGATTACGCGATTCTGTTATAAGAATGATATCAGGTGAAAAAGTCAGGGTAAATACAGAAAAATTTCAGAATGACATGACAACATTCAGTTCAGCTGATGATGTTATTACACTGCTTATTCATCTTGGATATCTTACTTACGACAATTCAACAAATGAAGCATGGATACCAAATAAAGAAGTGGGACAGGAATTTATTAACTGCATAGAAAACGGTGGCTGGGAAGAAGTTATGAATGCGATTCGCAAGTCAGATGACCTTCTGACTGCTACGCTGAACTGCGATGAAAAGAAAGTGTCTGAGATAATCGAAGGGGTTCATCGACAGAATTCTTCGATAATTGCATATAACAATGAGCTGTCTCTGTCTGTAACGCTTGCACTTGCATATTATTCTGCAAGAAAACAGTATGAAATAATCAGAGAGTTCCCTTCAGGAGAAGGTTTTGCTGATCTGGCATTCATACCTCGCAAGGGTGTTAATGTACCGGCTATTGTTGCTGAGCTTAAGTATAATAAATCTGCAGAAGGTGCGATTAGTCAGATAAAAGACAGGAATTATACCGATAAACTCAAGGCATTCAGCGGAGAAATACTGCTTGTTGGGATTAATTATGACAGGGAAAACAAAAAGCATGAGTGTCAGATTGAAAAAATTGTAAAATAGAGACTTGAACGAAATAAAAAAACGAACGAGCTAAGAAATCAATTAAAATTTCTTAGCTCGTTTGTTTTTATTACAAGATAGATATAACAGGTGGCTTTATATAATTTTACCATCTGAAATTTCAATTATTCTATCACACTGCTGCGCTATTTCAGGATCATGAGTAACAATAATAATTGTTTTTCCTTCCTTATTCAATGACTTGAACAACTCCATTATTTCTGATGAAGTTTTGGAATCAAGTGCACCGGTGGGTTCATCAGCAATTATATATGGCTGTCTCTTATACACATCTGACGCTGCCGACGATACTCCTTGTGTA
>CAMCOJ010000177.1 GCA_945876405.1 uncultured Ruminococcus sp. | reverse complement strand
AAATATTAAAACAAAAAATACGTGTCTTATAATATTTTCACTTATATTTTATGCCTGGGGAGATCCTGCATATATATGGCTGCTTCTCTTCAGCACATTTATAAACTACATTGCCGGTCTGGTTATTGACAGGTTCAGGGATACAGCCGTTTCAAAAATCGGCATTTTTATGTCTGTTGCAATCAATATCGGTTTTCTTATGATATTCAAATACAGCGGATTTATTGTTGAAAACCTCAACTCCTGGTTTGCTCTTAATCTGGCTGTTCCGGATATAAAACTGCCGATAGGTATAAGTTTTTATACTTTTCAGGCTATGTCATATACTATTGACTGTTACTGGGATTCAGTCAAAGTTCAGAAAAGTTACAGCAAATTTCTTATGTACGTTTCTCTTTTCCCTCAGCTTGTTGCCGGTCCGATAGTAAGATACAGTGACATCGAAGATGAACTTACTGAAAGAAAAACTACTTCAGAGGATTTAAGCTGTGGTATTTCACGTATTGTAATCGGTCTTGCAAAAAAAGTTATTCTTGCTGACAGTCTTTATACAATAGTGGATTCTTTTTTCGGAGGAGGAATAAAAGAACTCTCTGTAACAGGTACCTGGTATGCCGTTATCCTGTATGCCATGTATGTATACTTTGATTTTTCCGGATATTCCGACATGGCTATAGGCATGGGAAGAATTCTCGGTTTTCATTTTAATGAGAACTTCAACTATCCGTTTCTTACCAGAGACGTAACAGAGTTCTGGCAGAGGTGGCATATTTCGCTTGGTTCATTTTTCCGGGACTATCTTCTCTATATTCCTGTTTTCGGAAAAAGAATTCCAACGCTTAATCTCTTCATAGTATGGTTCTGCACGGGTCTGTGGCACGGTGCAAGCTGGAACTTTGTATTCTGGGGACTTTACTTCGGAATATTTATCTATATCGAAAGACTTGTCGGCAAGAAACGAATGAAAAAAATACCGCTTGCTGTAAAGCATATTTACAACAAGATTGTAATTATACTCGGATTTGGTATTTTCTACTTTGAGGATGCACACAAGCTCCTTGATTTCTTCCGTAATCTTATCGGGCTGAACGGTAATGCATTTATCGATGACATGGTTAAGCTCTCTTTTGCAAATAATATTTTCCTTATTATTATTGCAGTTATCGCATGCTTCCCTGTTAAAAATCTTTTCAAAGCAGACTGTGATTCTTCTTCAGCAAAAATTATCGCAGTAAATACCGCAAAGATAGTCTATACTGTTATTCTTCTTGCTGTATCTACAGTTCTTCTTGCCGATTCGACCAACAGTCCGTTCCTTTATTTCCGGTTCTGAGGAGGATTCTATGAAACCTGATTTTCCAAATGATATTTCAAAAATTGAAATAGACGTACCGGTTCCTGAACCGGTAATTACAATCGAAGAGCACAGAGTTATGCTTATAAAAAAATTCAACAGGATTAATATAGCTGTATTTTCATTTCTGTTAGCTGGTTTTTCCGCCTTCCTTATGTTCGGCAAAAGGCCTGTTATCTCGGAAACTGAAAACAGAAAACTTACTGAATTTCCTGAATTTTCTTTTAAAAATCTTGTCAGTGGAACATTTACAAACGGACTGGCAGACTACTATAACGATACTGTCCCTATGCGTAAATATTTGAAGAACTCAGCTGCAAGTATCAAGGAACTTGCAGGAATAGAACTCGGAGGAGTCAAGGTTTACACTGTAAACACAAAACCATCCGGAAACAACACTCCTGCTGCACCTGTTACTTCAACTGCTCCTGTTACTTCATCAGCTGAGACAGATTCAGAAAATTCTGTTACTCAGGCTACTGAGGAAAGTACTGTAACTGAGACCGTAGCAGAAACTGCCGCTCCGGTCACGGAGGCTCCTGCACCGCCGCCGGAAGAAAATGACGGTGACGCAGGCGAACTCAGCAACAATATTATGATCTACAAAAAACGAGGAATTCCGATTTACTACGGAAGTTTTGAAAACGGCACAAGATATGCCTCAATTGTTAATGAATACAAGCAGCGTCTCGGAGACGGAGTAAATGTATTTTCCATGGTATGCCCTACTTCAATGTCATTTTACTGGCCTGAGAATTCAGATATTTCACACGGCAGTGAAGCTGAAAACCTTGAAAATATCAAAAATAATCTTTCCGGTGTGACTGACATCAACACTATCCCTGTGCTTAATGAACACAAGGATGAACATATTTACTCAAGAACGGACCACCACTGGCAGGCAAGAGGTGCTTACTATGCAGCAAAACTGTTTGCCGAAACTGCCGGCGTTCCTTTTGCTGATATTTCAGAATATGAAGAGGTTACAGTGCCGGGATACGTGGGTACACTTTACGGATTTTCCGGAGCTGCCGTTCTCAATGACAATCCTGAGGACTTTGTGTTCTACCGTCCGAGAAACAACTATATCACACGTTACTACACTCCTTCATTTGAATACAGATATGAAGGGCCGCTTCTTGTTGAAGCATACGGTTCAGCTCTCTACTGTACATTCATGGGAAGCGACGAAGAAATCGTTCACGTTGAAACCGACGCGCCGAATGAAAGGACACTGTTCATTATAAAGGACAGTTACGGAAACGCACTTGTTCCGTTCCTTACAGGTTCGTATAAAAACATATTTGTAGTGGATATGAGATATTTTAACCTGAATATCATCCAGTTCATGCAGGAGCATAATGCAACTGACCTGCTTTTTGCCATGAACACATTCTCGGCAACCGGCTCAAACTTTGAAAATCTTGAAGTACTTCTGAATCAGTAAACAAGGAGAAACAAATGACAAATCTTTCTTACCCTTTTGACAGTGACTATATACTAAAGAAAAAACGTTCATTAAAAAAGGAACTTCTTTCCTCAGGAAATGAACGTATAAAGAAGAGAATTGCTGTTCTCGGCGGTTCAACTACAAATGAAATTGTAAATATTCTTGAGCTCTTCCTGCTTAACTACGGCATAGAGCCGGAGTTTTACCAGTCAGAATATAAAAAATACTGGGAAGACGCTGTTTTCGGAAATGAAGTGCTCGACAGCTTCAGACCGGATATTGTATTTATCCACACTACTTCTGAAAATATTACCGGATACAGATTTGATATGTCCGCATCAAAGGAAGAAACTGAGACAAGGCTGAATGAGCAGTACAGACATTTTGAAGAGATATGGGAAGCTGTAAAAAACAAATTCGGCTGTCCGGTTATCCAGAATAATTTTGAAATGCCATTTTACCGGATGCTTGGCAACAGTGACTTCAGTGATTACAGAGGAAAAATAAACTTTATAAGCAGGCTGAATGAAAAATTTGCTCTGTACGCACAGAACAGTGAAAACTTCTATATCAACGATATAAACTATATTTCTGCCTGCTTCGGTCTGGAAAAATGGCATGACAGGAGCGCATGGTACATGTACAAATATGCTTTCAGTACCAGCGCCATTCCGGAATTTTCATTTAACCTTGCAAACATCATAAAATCCATATTCGGCAAAAACAAAAAGATGTTTGTTCTCGATCTGGACAACACTCTCTGGGGCGGAGTTATCGGTGAATCCGGACAGCAGGGAATCGAAATAGGCTCTGAAACAGGGGTTGCAGAAGGATATACCGAATTTCAGAAATATATAAAGAATCACAAGCAACTCGGTGTTCTCCTTGCAGTAAATTCAAAAAACGATTATGAAAATGCCATAAGCGGTCTTACACATCCGGATTCAGTTCTCTCCCCTGAGGATTTTAATATAATAAAGGCAAACTGGGAAAGCAAGGACAGAAACATTGAAGAGATAGCTGATGAAATATCAGTACTTCCGGAGAGTTTTGTTTTTGCTGACGACAACCCGGCTGAGAGAAATATTGTTTCAGAACAAATAAGAGGAATAGCCGTTCCGGAAATAAACGGTATTGAGGACTATATAAAAGTTATTGACCGCAACGGATATTTTGAAATGACATCTCATACAGCCGATGATGAGAAACGCAATGAAATGTACAGAGCAAATGCTCAGAGAATACAGTCGGAAAAAAACTTCTCAGACTACGGCGAATATCTTGAAAGTCTTGATATGAACGCTGTCATAGACAAATTCGATGAAGTATCACTTTCAAGAATAACCCAGCTTACAAACAAGAGTAATCAGTTTAATCTGACCACCAGAAGATACACACTCAGTGAAATCAAAGCAGTTTCCAGTGATGAAAGCTATATCAAGTTATACGGCAGACTGACTGACAGGTTCGGTGACAACGGCATTGTTTCAGTTGTTATAGGCAGAACAGAAAATTATTCCCTTCATATCGACCTGTGGCTTATGAGCTGCCGAGTACTCAAAAGAGACATGGAATATGCAATGCTTGACAGACTTACTGAAATATGCAAAAGCAGAGGAATAACCAGAATATACGGTTATTACCTTAAAACAGCAAAAAACAGCATGGTTAAAAATCTTTTTTCTGACTTTGGTTTTAAAAAACTCACTGAAGAGGAAAACGGAAACTCCTCATATGTACTGGAGATATCCGGTTATCAGAAAAAGAACAGATATATCAAAATAAATACAAACGGAGGATATTAAAATGCAGAAAGATGCAATACTTATTAAACTTACAGAAGTATTCAGAGAAGTTTTCGACCTTGATGATGTGGTTATTACACCTGATACTGTAGCCGATGACATTGAGGAATGGGACAGCCTTGAACACATCAGTCTCATCAGTGCAGTTGAGAGAACTTTTAAAATGAAATTCAAAATGAAGGAAGTTTCAACAATGAAAAATGTCGGTGAGATGATCGATATTATTGCGGAGAGAACCAAACTTTAAAAACAAAAATCCTGTGTGTTTTTTCTTGCAACACACAGGATTTTCTATTACAGATCAAGGCTGAGAATATCACTGAATTTATTTATTATATAATCATATTTTTTTACGCTGCCAAAACCATATGAGGCGAAAACAAAAGGAATTCCGGCAAACTCCGCAGAATCTGCATCTCCCTGGGTATCACCTACATAAACTGCATTTTTCAGATTGTTTCTTTCTATTACAAGTTTATTGTTTTCACCCTTCGAGAGATCTGTATTTCCGTAGCATTCAATATCCGTAAAATATTTTGCTGTATCATGTGCCGCAAAGAAACTTTCAATATATCCCTTCTGACAGTTACTTACCACAAAAAGTTTATACTTACCGGAAAGAATTTCAAGAACACTCTTAAGTTCCGGATACAGAATGCCTCCGTGTTCCGCAAGGTATTCATTTTCA
>CAMCOJ010000176.1 GCA_945876405.1 uncultured Ruminococcus sp. | reverse complement strand
TACACAAGGAGTATCGTCGGCAGCGTCAGATGTGTATAAGAGACAGGGAGAACAAAGCTTATGAATGCACAGAAATTCACTCAGAAATCACTCGAAGCAGTTCAGGACGCTCAGAATATTGCCATCTCAAATCAGCAGATGAACATTGAGCAGGTTCATCTTTTCCTTGCACTTCTGAAACAGGAAGGCAGTCTGACAGCTCAGCTGCTTAAAAAAATGGATGTTTCAGCTGAAGCAGTGTCAGCAACAGCAGAAAATATCATCAGCGGTCTTCCTAAGGTATCAGGTTCAGGAAGAAAACCGGATACAGTTTACCTTTCACGTGCAGTAGATGAAGCACTGGTTGAGGCCGAAAACCAGGCAAAGCAGATGGGAGACGAATATGTTTCAGTCGAACACATCGTACTCTCTCTTATAAAAATGGCCGACACCACAATGTCAAAGCTGTTTTCACAGTACAAAATAGACGCACAGAACTTCATGACAGCACTGGCATCAGTAAGAGGAAATACAAGAGTAACAAGCCAGAATCCTGAGGAAACCTACGACGTACTGAAAAAATACGGACAGGATCTCACTGACCTTGCAAAAAACAACAAACTTGATCCGGTTATCGGCCGTGACAGCGAGATAAGAAATATAATAAGAATTCTGTCAAGAAAGACAAAAAACAACCCGGTTGTAATAGGCGAACCTGGTGTAGGTAAAACTGCCATTGCAGAGGGACTCGCAATAAGAATAGTACGCGGAGACGTGCCTTCTTCTCTCAGAGACAAGCACATCTTCTCACTTGACCTCGGTGCCCTCGTTGCCGGTGCAAAATACAAAGGTGAGTTTGAGGAACGTTTCAAGGCTGTTCTTAAGGAAATCAAAGCCTCTGACGGAAAAATCATTCTCTTTATCGATGAAATTCATATGATAGTGGGTGCCGGTAAAGGCGAAGGTGCTATGGATGCCGGTAATCTGCTGAAGCCGATGCTTGCAAGAGGCGAGATTGACTGTATCGGTGCAACAACACTTGATGAATACAGAAAGTATATCGAAAAGGACAAGGCTCTCGAAAGAAGATTCCAGCCTGTATATGTCTCCGAACCTACCGTTGAGGATACCATCTCAATCCTCAGAGGTCTTAAGGAAAGATATGAGGTATTCCACGGCGTAAAGATTCAGGACCAGGCCATTATTTCAGCTGCCGTTCTTTCAAACAGATATATCACAGACCGTTTTCTTCCTGACAAGGCAATCGACCTTGTAGATGAAGCCTGTGCAATGATAAAAACCGAAATCGACTCGATGCCTACAGAGCTGGATGAGATCTCCCGTCACATCATGAGACTTGAGATAGAAGAAACAGCACTAAAAAAAGAAGAGGACAAACTCAGTGCCGAACACCTCAGTGAGATTCAGAAGGAACTTGCAGAACTCCGTGAAAAATTCGGCTCAATGAAAGCTCAGTGGGAAAATGAAAAGAATGCAATAAATGATATAACAAAAATCCGCGAGGAACTCGAAGCCTTAAACGGAGAAATCGAAAAAGCTGAAAGAGAATACGACCTTAACAAGGCTGCTGAGCTCAAATATTCAAGACTTCCTGAACTTAAGAAAAAGCTTGAGGAAAAAGAACAGCTTGCCGAAGAGGCAAAGAGCGACAGTTCACTCTTAAGAAACAAGGTTACAGAAGAAGAAATCACAAAGATTATCGCAAGATGGACAGGTATCCCTGTTTCAAAACTTGCTGAAAGTGAACGTGAAAAACTTCTGAACATGGAATCAATACTCCACAAACGTGTAATCGGTCAGGATGAAGCTGTAAAGAAAGTATCAGAAGCTATTATACGTTCAAGAGCAGGTATCCAGAACCCGAATCAGCCACTTGGTTCATTCCTCTTCCTTGGTCCTACCGGTGTAGGTAAAACCGAACTTGCCAAGGCACTTGCACAGTGTCTGTTTGACGATGAAAAGAACATTGTCCGCATCGATATGAGCGAATACATGGAAAAGCATGCCGTAAGCAGACTCATAGGAGCTCCTCCGGGATATGTGGGATATGAAGAAGGCGGTCAGCTTACAGAAGCGGTAAGAAGAAGACCGTATTCAGTTGTACTGTTTGATGAGGTTGAAAAGGCTCATCCTGATGTTTTCAACACACTGCTTCAGGTACTTGATGACGGACGAATTACCGACTCACAGGGACGTACTGTTGACTTCAAAAATACAATAATCATACTCACATCAAACCTCGGTTCTCACCTGATACTTGATGGTATCGTTGACGGCGAAATCTCCGAAGAAGCCCGCGAAAATGTGGACAAGCTTCTGAAGCAGAGTTTCAGACCTGAATTTCTCAACAGACTGGACGAGATTGTATTCTACAAACCGCTCATGAAAGAACAGATAATGGGTATCGTTGACCTTATGCTCGAATCTCTCCAGAAGAGACTTGCGGACAAACAGCTTACAGTTACTGTAACAGAGGCTGCAAAGAACTTTATTATCGACGACGGATTCGATCCTGAATTCGGCGCAAGACCTCTTAAGAGATATATTCAGAGAACAGTTGAAACACTTGTTGCAAGAACAATAATCGCTGTCGATCTTGAACCGGGTACAGAACTTGTGGTTGACTATAATCCTGAAAAAGAAGAATTTTCATGCACGGAAAAAAAGCCTGAAGATTAACAGCAATAAAAAACAAGCCTGCGTAACATCAAATTACGCAGGCTCGTTTTTATTATTTAAAATATTTCGTTTCAAAATCGCTGATGTCCATCGGCTTGTCAAAGTAGTAACCCTGAAAAATATCGCAGCCTTCATTGATAAGAAAATCAACCTGTTCCCTGTTTTCGACACCCTCTGTAACAACATCCATACCAAGATTCTTGGAAAGAGAAATTATTGCACTGAGAATCGCACGGCTTTTTGCCATATTGGTATTGTCTATCCTGTCAAGGAAGCCCATATCAACCTTTACTACATCGGCATTGATTTCCTTAAGCATACTCAGCGACGAATAACCGCTCCCGAAGTCATCAATCTCAACCTGAAAACCATACTCCCTGAGTCTGTCAACAAGCGCAAGATGGCTCTTAACATCTGTGATAATTGCCGTTTCTGTAATTTCGAGTTTGAGATTAACAGGATTAATTTCATATTTTTCTGCAAGTCCGGTAAATATCCCATAAATATCCATAAAGTAAAAATCCTTGGGGGAAATATTTACAGAGATATGATACCCTTCACGACCCTCATCCTTCCATCTTCTGAGAAGTCTGCAGGCGCACTCCCAGATATGATGGTCAAGTGTACCTATGAGTCCGGATTTTTCAAAAACGCCGATAAATTCCAGTGGCGGAATTACACCGAGTTCCGGGTGGAACCAGCGTACAAGTGCCTCCGCGCCAATCATCTCACCGGCTGTATTTATTTGTGGCTGCAGAAACATCCTGAACTGTCCGTTCCTTATAGCATTATTGAACTCGCCGGTTATATTTTTCTCATAAATAAGTGAGTCACGAAGTTTTTTGTCGTAGTAGCTTATCGTCTCGGAATAACTGTTCTTGATTGTTTTTATCGCCATAAACGCCCTGTCACACATAACAGAAACATCAAGACTCCGGTCTTCAACCTTATATACTCCGAGATGTATGTAAACATGGTAAGCCTTGTTTTCTGAAAGCTCACCGAGTCTGTGTACTTCTCTGACCCAGAGCTTTTCGTCAAACTTATCAGCCGGAAGACAAACAGCAAAACGGTCTGCCGACATTCTTCCGAAAACCGACCTGAAACCTCTTCTTTTAAGAACACGGAGCATGTCCGCAATTTTTTTCAGAAGCTCATCGCCTTTTTCAACACCGAAAACATCATTGACAAGTTTAAAATCCTTTATATCACTGCAAAGAATAATATACTCTCTGTCCCCGGAATTATCAAGCATTTTTCTTACCTGTTCATAGAAGAATTCTTTGTTATAGAGACCGGTAAGCTTATCGTGAGTAAGCTCATAGTGCTCTTTCTGATGCCTAAGCATCTCTTCAGTTTCATCGTGAAGAACAAAAAAGCAGCCTGTGTATAAGTCTCTCACATCATAAAGTGCCTTGTACGAAACATCAATATGCTTTTGGTCACGAACCATTTTCCATGAATATTCATGAAGATTGCTGACATTATTTTCTTTCTGATGTCTGAACAGAGACTCCATCATTGCCTCAACTTTGTCTTCATTAAGATAATTCTGTACAAGTGCATTTACGTAAATACACTTTCCCTTTGCATCAAAACACACAACACCGTCATTCATATTTCTGACAGCTGCTGAAAGAAGCTGTTCAACAAGATCATGCGGAATAAACACAAACGAAAAATAATAAATTCCTATTCCCAGAACTGCAAAAAATACAATAGCAAGGTCAACCGGTACCCTCATCAGAACTGATATAACATCAAGAACTGCTTCAACTGAGAATAAAAGCATCAGTACAAGATAACCTTTCCGGTATATTGACGGTGAAGTAACCATCTTATAAAAGAGCAGTGCCAGCATTAGCGCAACAATAATTATAACAAAAAACCGGTGTGATACATAAAACGGCGTTATATCGCATATCTCATAGGATACATGTTTCTGGTCACCCGGATATATCCTGCAGCTGAAAACATGTTTTTTTATTACATTGATTCCCATGGATACTGAATCAGCCAGAGCTATACCATAAAGAATCAGCTTTGCCGGCATTTCATTTCTCTTTACATCCGAATAATGCCTCAGAAAATAGTATGCTGATATAAGCAGTATATCAGTAAGTGAAAAATACAGTCCGTACAAACACAGCGCGGATATCTCCGAATACGCTGTTATAGCTCCTGCATATGCAACAATAGTTAAAACTGCAGCGAAAAGCAGTCTCTTTATGTATTTTATAATCGGTGATGTCTTATCACGGAATACGACGTTGTACGTAGCAATCAGTACAACTGCCATGACAAGAATAAAAACGGCATATAATATTTTCAATTCAATTTCCCCTTAATATTTCCTGTGTCTGCATCTACACTTTAATCAATATCATACATATATGATACAATATTATATGCAATATGTCAATGAAATTCATGACATATTTATTTCAGCAGCGTCAATTTGGTCAGCTGCCTACATATGTAAAGCTGATTTTGTACATATTAATGGAATGTCTGTTTCTGTAGCAATAGATATTTCAGTACATTCTTATGAAATATATCTATTAAAACAAACAAAGTTAGTCAGTAAATTTATTATGCTATTGAAAATGGAAAGCTGTAACATTATAATCTGTCTCTTATACACATCTCCGAGCCCACGAGA
>CAMCOJ010000175.1 GCA_945876405.1 uncultured Ruminococcus sp. | reverse complement strand
TACACAAGGAGTATCGTCGGCAGCGTCAGATGTGTATAAGAGACAGGGAATACTCGTCCTTGAGCCTGTCGATATAATCTTTTTGAGACTCGATTTCCTTTTTATTGATATCGTCCAGAGTATCATATAATCCCTCAAGGTCGGATTTCAGATTTTCTATTTCGTCCTCAAATCCAGTTTTAAGCGACAGCTCATTGATACGGCTCTGAGTCTCCGCAATAGCACCGTTTATCTGAGAACGGGCATAGTCAAAGCTCCCGTTTATAGTAAGCTCGTTTCCGTCACCATCAACATACTTATCAAGGGCGTTGTCAGAAAGTTTCTTGTAATTCTCGATTTTCTTATCGAATAGGTCTTGCTCCCTGTCTTTTCGGGCATTATAGACCTCCGCTTCATATTTGTTGTATTCGTCCTGATATTTGGTAAGGTCGGAGAAATACTGCTTATATGCACCATCAAGCCAATTGATGTATTCTTCCTGAGTAACCCTGTTCATCTCAACATCGTGATTCCACTTTGCATAAAGTTCATCGAAA
Organism: uncultured Ruminococcus sp.; assembly: GCA_945876405.1. Taxonomy (GTDB): domain Bacteria; phylum Bacillota; class Clostridia; order Oscillospirales; family Ruminococcaceae; genus HUN007. The sequence goes on along the minus strand of CAMCOJ010000175.1, from coordinate 4,807 downwards.
GCGGCTTTGTTAGGGTCGGTATTGCTGTTTCCATTGTCAAAGGTGGGAGCATTAAGACTCGTTATCTCACCGTTTATCTGAGATATCAAATCAGAAATTTCCTCGATATTCGCCCCACGCTTCGCAAGTTCAAGCGTGATTTCCGATAACCGCCCTGCATTGGATTCCATATCGGCTTTTGCAAGTGCTTCATATTCCTGCCTTAAATCTGAAACGGCTGTCTGCTCGTCCTTGAGCTTGTCCTCCAAGCTGTTTCTTTCATTTATCAGATCAAGACGGATTTTTTCTTGTTTCTGCTGATTCAGCTTTTCATAAGCCTGCACATTCAGTGTGACCGCTCCCGTCACCGTATCTGTAACAAGAGCTTCACCATATCCTGCCGCCGAAAGTTCTCTTATAGTGCTTGCCGATAATTGCCCGTACTTTTCCTGCTCCTCAAGAGCGGATTTGACGGATTTCTGGTTTTTTATGAAGCTGTCAGCGGATTTGGAAATGTTCTCATAAGCCTTTTGCAGTTCGTCAAGGCTCGATGTGTCCGTTTCGGACACAATGTCATTATCGGGGTCGCTGTTAAAATCTTCGATAGCCTGCTTAACGCCCTCTATGCCTTTATCGAAAATGTCCTTGTCAAGCTGAATAAGTACAGATAATTCATCATCGGAAAGAGAATTTATAAAAGCCTTTTTGATACCCTCGCTTGCACTAATGACATTATCGTCAACGCCAAACATACTATATGCAGTATCAAGATTATTCACACGCTCCCGAATATCGGCAAACTCGTTCATCTTTGAAAGAGTTCCGTCAATAGCGTTTGTGATATCCTCCTGAGAGCCGATAAACTGACCGCTGTTTTGTGCCGTTCTTATAAGCTCCTGTCTGTATGCCTTGTATTCGTCAACGGTTTTGGGTATTTCTTTTCCTATAAGCGATTGAATTATTTCTGTTTGCGCTGCATTTCGATTAAGTTCACTTACTTCTTTGGTGTAATTTTCATAAGCAGTTTTTAACTCATTCAAACGAGAATTTATTGACTTGTATATGTCAAGTTCTCCTGCTTCCTCTGCACCAAATTCATTTATAAAATCTTCCTGCAATGATAACAGCGTTTCATAGTTTTTCTTAATGCCTTCAATTGTGGTTTCGTCACCGTCTAAGCGATATGTTGAAAAAACACTTTGTTTTGTTCCATTTTGGGGTCGAGAGGGAGCAATCAAATTTTTATTTGAATCAAGAATTTTTTGTATTCTTTCAGCATCACTACTATAATTATTGAAACGCACAAAGTTTTTACCATTCCAACCGCTATTACCAGTTTCTAATAATTTCTTTTCATAAACGGCTACGCTGGCTACCAAATCACCGTAAGCTTCTTGTAGTTTCTTTATCACAGCATTATCAATAGCATCTGATAAACTACCATACTTTTTAATCAGATCGTCAACGGCTTCCCCCTCATATCCGAGAGCTTTGAGCAAATCATTTGTAGCAGTAGTAAGATTTTCCTTACTCTCTGTACCATTCTCAACGCCCGTCTGCATATCGGAATATGCCTGATAGAGTGTATTTATATTATCCGTCAGTTCCTTTGCCTTGTCTGCTGTGTCCTTGATTTCCTGTCTTGCTTCTTCCTGTTTGCGTTTTACGGTCTGATATATTGTTACAAGCCCCGTAAATGCAATAGTCAACGCTCCTATCGGATTTGCGGAAATTGAACCCCACAAAGCCTTAAATGCTCCCGAAAGACTGAATGTAGATACTGTGGCTGTTTCATTAGCCTGTGTTATTCCAAGAGTAGCAAGTTTCTGCCTTGCTTCTGCATCTGTAACTCCATTTATAGCTAACGCTTTAACCATTTCCGATTCTGTTAATTTGCTGTTGCTAAGAACAAGTTTAAGCTGTTTATCGGACATTCCAGCCAATACCATTTGAAACGATTTAAACTGTTCACTTGACATTGCTGTACTTTGAGTTGCTAAATTCATTGCATAGCTTACATTCTTGATATCAGTAGCCATACCAAGCAGACTATTCTTTGTTGCAACAATTCCCTTTGCAAGAGCATAAAAGGCTACTGATTTTAATGATGTCTGCAATATCTGATATTTGTCAACAAACTGTACAAGACCTGTTGTAGCTTCTGCAACATCACCAATAAATGTGTTTGGGAAAAGGTTATTCCACATATCCTTCATAGCTGTGCTGAGAGCTGCGGATTTAGCTTCAATACTGTTAAGATATGCATTATACTTTTCGGAAGCCTGTCCTGCGGAGTTGGCACTTATTTCTGTCAGTTCTCTGATTCTGTCCCAGTTCTCCACAAGGGCAATGAACGTGTTTTTGTGATGTGTGCCTGCAAAGGTAAATCCGATAGAGTTTTTCTGTACATCGTTAAGCTTGTCCCATTTTGTAACAAGTTCATCAATTATTTCAGTAACGTCCTTAAATTCGCCCTTGCTCGTTCTGATATCCATTCCAACGGTCTTTAACATTCTTTCAACATTATTCAGAGATTCGGTAATATCTTCTGTGCTACCGTCCTCAAGCTCTATTTCATACTTACCAAGCTTGACATTGTACAGCCTTGTCATAATACCGTTAATTGAAGTTGCAATAGCATCTTCTGTCTTTCCCGTTGTATCTCTGAGTCCTGAGATAATAGCACCAAGCTGATCTATGCTAAGTCCTGCAAGCTGTGCGTTCTGCGCTGTCTTACCCATTGCCGTTGACAACTTACCAGCAACGGTATTTGAAGCTGTGTCAAGTGCAACAAGGCTTGATACCACGTTTTCAATTTCATCAGACTGTAATTTAAATGCATTTGCTATTGTGACAAGGTTTGAAGCAGATGTTTCCATATCCTCAAAACCTATCTTTGACAGAAAAACCGTACTTTTCAGATAATCGTCAAGTTCTCCTGCTGCTTTTCCTGTTCTGAGTAATGTTTCATAAGCGTTCTCAAGCTCTGAGATATCTACCTTAAATTCAAAGGATTTTTCCGACAAATCAGCAATAATATTGTTGGATTCTGCTCTCGTGCCGTTTGTGATTATGGAAAGATTTGTTGCATACTTATCATATTCTTTAAGTGCATCAGTAGCTTCCCGTGCTGCATTTCTTACAAGCTGTAAGGCTAACTGTGAAGAAATGACATATCCTGTATTATTCAATGCTTTTCTTAATGCATTTGCGAGTGAAAATGTTTCGTCTTTTGTATTCTTTACAGAGTTTGTAAGACCCGTCATCTGCTTCTGTGCATTTGAAGTATTAACCTTTACGCTAATCGGATTATTCTGTAGCTCATTAACAGCCTGCTTATACTGCCTTTTCAAATCATTCTTTCTGATTTTAAGGTCTACATATAAATTCCTTTTCTGCTTGTTTAATGCTGATATCTGCCTTTGAATATCAGAGTTTGATTTTCCGTCAATCTTAACTTGTAATTTCAATAGCCAAAATATCACTGTTAATTTGTTCTACTGATTTTGGCTTGTCAAGTCCTGCAATAACCGATAATCCTAAATTATTCTCTGCCATATTTCTTATCCTTTCATTATTCCTCAATAGTTATTTCAATACACTTATTATTCTTTTCTATTGATATTTCCTTATATTTCTTGAAACGATACTTCAATAATTTCCTTATCAATTCATTTAATGATATATCTTTGAAAAGAATGTATCTCTTCTTCTTGCTCATTTTTTATATCCTTTCTAAGATTTTTATTGACTTTCACCTCCCGATATGGTATAATATAATCAATAAATAGGTTTCAGGAGGTGTTAGTATGTTACAATTAGCTTTTAGTGGATGTGCATTTGAAAGACTTCATTGTGTTGATTTACGCTGCGAATGTGGTGACAGCATTTCTGTCGATACCAATAATTTTGAAGAGGTAACGCACGATTATGTTATCATTAAGCCAAATGTTACTGTCATTTGCTCAAAGTGTGGACGTACATACACCCCAAACGATAGATACATTCCCCTTGAGCCTCAGATAATCCGTGAAGAATATCAACCTTCCCCCGACTCAAATCTCCCTTACTGGATGACAAGAGATGTTACAACCGAGGAACTTCTGAGAGCAATTGTATTTGATTGATATATCGCCCTGCTCATTCTGAGTGGGGCGTTTTACGTCCACACCTGATACTATTACATCATATCAAGCCTTTATACCTTTCCCTTATTGCATTTGCAATGCAATGATATGCGTTTTCATCTAAAATCACATTGCCGTTACCGTCTACAAAAGCGATCTTATTATCAATAAATGTTATCTTATTGTCCCAGATATTGATATTAAACGCAACCGTTTCTGTGTAATTATGAAGTGTCTTAAACATTAACCACAAGAATATGAAAACGTCATAATCGGATATTTTTTCAAAATCAAGCCCCATATATTCGAAACATTCTTTATGATTTTGAATAAAATCGTCTTCTTTTCTCGATAGGAACAATCCTATTTCGTGATAATGCTGGTCACAGCTATTATCATCAGGTAACTGAATGTGTAACTCAATTGTATTTACATTATTTTCCATTTCTTACTCCTCAACCATAATAAACAGTTTTCTTACATTCTCTCTGTGTGGAGTGATATATAATATGTAAACCGTCCTTTTTCTGATAGAGAGTCCAGAAGCCTTGATTATCCGCCTTACCCATAGCAAGATTTAAAATCATATCATAGGAAGCATCAAATTTATTAGCACCAAACCGCTCCATAAACTCATATAGCTGGTTTTTGATATGTTTTTCAACGTATTCATTAAGCATTATATAGACCGCTCCCAGCAC
>CAMCOJ010000174.1 GCA_945876405.1 uncultured Ruminococcus sp. | reverse complement strand
GAGATTTCTGCCTGTCTCGTGGGCTCGGAGATGTGTATAAGAGACAGACAGAGCAGAGTGTTATAGTTGAAAAGATAAAAGAATCTTACAGATATGTTGATATAGTTTTCGGTACAAATGCATTTGACAGATTCCCGCAGTTTGTTTACGAAGTGCTTAACGGAAGAAAGCATTTTTATGATGAACAGGGACCGGGAAACAGGATACCGGAGGGAACTGAACAGGTAAGAAGCAGTACGTTCAGAGCTTCAGTTCCGGTTATGTACGGATGCAACAACTTCTGTACATACTGTATTGTTCCGTATGTACGAGGAAGAGAGAGAAGCAGAGAGCCGGATGTAATTCTTGATGAGATAAGAGGACTTGTAAACAAGGGCTACAGGGAGATTATGCTCCTCGGTCAGAACGTAAACTCATACGGAAATGACCTTGGAGGAAAAATAAACTTCCCTGAACTCCTAAGAAGAATCAACGCCATCGAAGGTGAGTTTATTGTAAGATTCATGTCCTCACATCCGAAGGATGCCGGGAAGGAACTTATCGACGCAATAGTGGAATGCGACAAACTGGGAAATTATCTTCACCTTCCTGTTCAGTCAGGCAGCAACAGTGTCCTTGAACGAATGAACAGAAGATATACCGCAGAACAGTATCTTGAGATAGTTGACTATGCAAGGAGCAGAGATGAAAACTTTACTTTCTCCACTGATATCCTTATCGGTTTCCCTGATGAAACAGAGGAAGAATTTAAAGCTACGCTTGCGATAACGGAGAGAGTACGCTATATCAATATCTACAGCTTCATTTATTCAAAGCGTACAGGGACAAAGGCTGCTGTTATGGAAGACAGCACACCATACTCTGAAAAGCAGGAAAGAATGCAGAGACTCCTTGAGCTTCAGAGAAATATCACTACTGAAGACTATAAAAAATATGTCGGAAAAACCCTTGAGGTTCTTGTGGAAGGTACAGGCAGAAACGGAGAGGGAACGCTTACCGGCAAGAGCAGGGAATTTATAATTGTTAATTTCGAAGGCGACAGTTCGCTTATCGGAAAATTTGTTAAAGTAAAGATTACAGGTGCACGCAACTGGGCGGTTGTGGGTGAACTTGTTAAATAATAATCCGGAGGGAAATAAAATGGACAAAATTATTGCACAGACAAGAGAACTTGGAAAAATGCTTCAGCAGGATGAAAGATATAAGGCATATGTTGCAGCAAGAGATAAAAATGACAATGATCCTGAGCTTCAGCAGCTTATAAGCGAATTCAATGATCTGAGAGCAGATCTTAACAACGAGATGATTAAGGACGACAAGGATACTGAGAAGCTTAAGGAACTCGATGAAGATATCAAGAATCTTTACAGCAGAATTATGGACAGTGAACCGATGATTGCATTCAATGAAGCAAAGTCCGCGATGGATTCTCTTCTCTCGGAAATCAACACAATCATCACTATGTGTGCAAACGGAGAAGATCCGGATACATGCAGTGCTTCACAGTCCTGTACAGGCAGCTGTGCAACATGCGGAGGATGCCACTGATTTTGTTTTTATGAGTACAGGATTTTGCCCCTGTACTCATTGTTTGTTATACGAAACAGTCCTTTGCCTGAGCGGCAGGACTATAAGGATAATTAGTTGAGAAGGAAAGTGAAATATGCTTTTTAAGGATATTGACAGAGACAAAATCTCTCCGATGATGAAACAATACTGTGATATAAAGGACAGGTATTCAGATTATATTCTTTTTTTTCGCCTCGGTGACTTCTATGAGATGTTTTTTGATGACGCAATAACTGTTTCACGTGCGCTTGAACTTACACTTACGGGACGTGACTGCGGACTTGAGGAGAGAGCACCGATGTGCGGCGTGCCTTTCCACAGTGCCGATGTGTATACCAAAAAGCTTATAGAGCGCGGATACAAGGTTGCTGTATGTGAGCAGCTTACTGATCCGGCTGAATCAAAGGGGATAGTCATACGCGATGTAGTGAGAATAATTACTCCGGGTACTCTTATAGAGAGCAGTATGCTGGACGATACGGCAAACAATTACATATGCTGTGCATATCTGAAGGACGGGGAATGTGCAGTTTGCTGTGCTGATATTTCCACAGGTGATGCCTCGGTGTCAGTAAAGTCAGGAAAGGAACTTGAAAATGAAATTATAAACGATCTTTCAAGATACCGTCCGTCAGAAATAATATTTAACAGTGAATTCCTCAGTCTGAAGGGAGTTTCTGAATTTATCAGCAAAAAACTTGAGTGTTCATACACTGTAAGGAACGACAGCTGTTTCGACACGGAAGAGAAGAAGGAAGTTGTGTTTGCACAGTTTTCTGTTTCATCATACGAAGAACTTTATCTTGAACAGAACGATATCCGGACATCAGCGGTATGCGGACTTTTTGATTATTTTTATGAAACGCAGCGTTCTCACACAGGACGTTTTACTGAGATAAAGCTTGTTGCAGACAATGCATTTATGGGACTTGATATTGCGGCAAGACGAAACCTTGAACTCTGTGAGACTCTCAGAAACAAGGAGAAGAAGGGCTCTCTGCTCTGGGTGCTTGACTCAACAAAAACATCAATGGGAAAGAGACTTCTCCGTTCATATATCGAGCAGCCTCTCCTCAGCCCTGCACGTATTATTGACAGACTTAACGCAGTTGAGGCGCTGGTGAATGATTCGGTAACACTTATGGAACTTCAGGAGATGCTCGACAAGGTCTACGATATCGAAAGACTCATGACAAGAGTAATGTACAAAACAGCTACTCCGCGTGACCTGAAGGCGCTTTCAATGACTTCACTTGAACTTCCGGGAATAAAACAGCAGCTTGCTCAGGTTTCATCGTCAAAGCTTCTTTCATCACTTGAAAGTGATATCTTTACTCTTGACGAGATTTCAAATCTTATAGAGAACGCCATTGTTGATGAGCCTCCTGTAACAGTCAAGGACGGCGGTGTGATCAAAGACGGATTCAACGAACGTCTTGATGAACTCAGAGGAATTATGTCAGGCGGAAGCGATATAATTGCTCAGATAGAAGAACGCGAAAAGGAAAGAACAGGCATCAAGGGTCTGAAGATAGGCTACAACAGAGTTTTCGGCTACTATATAGAGGTAACACGTTCCTACTACAGTCTGGTTCCTGATGACTACATCAGAAAGCAGACACTTACAAACTGCGAGCGTTTTATCACACAGGAACTTAAAAATGCTGAAAATACCATTCTCGGTGCAAAGGACAAGATACTTGTACTTGAAAATGAAATTTTCAATGAAGTAAGAGATTTTGTTTCATCAAAGCTTGAGGAAGTACAGAAAACTGCATCTGCACTTGCCGCTCTTGATGTAATGTGTTCCTTTGCAGCAGTTGCTGTTGCCAACAGATATACAAAGCCTGAGATATCTGCTGACGGAGTTATTGATATCCGTGACGGACGTCATCCTGTTGTTGAGCTCATGCTCGATGATGAGGTGTTTGTTCCGAACGACACCTATATTGATACAAAGTCAGGCCGCATGTCCGTGATCACTGGGCCTAACATGTCAGGTAAATCAACCTATATGCGCCAGGTTGCACTTATCACACTTATGGCACAGATGGGTTCATTTGTGCCGGCAAAGTATGCACATATATCGGTTGTTGACAAGATATTTACACGAATAGGAGCTTCCGATGACCTTACAGCCGGACAGAGTACATTCATGGTTGAGATGAGTGAAGTGGCTGATATTCTTAAGCACGCCACAAAGCAGAGTCTGGTTATCCTTGACGAAGTAGGACGCGGAACCTCAACATTTGACGGAATCAGCATTGCACGTTCCGTTGCCGAACATATCTGCAGCAGCAGGAGTCTTGGCTGCAAGACACTGTTTGCAACACATTACCATGAGCTTATCGGACTTGAAAATGAAATGGACGGAGTAAAGAACTACAGTATTGCGGTGAGAAAGCACGGTGAAAATATCCGTTTTTTAAGAAAGATAGTACCTGGCGGTGTGGATGACAGCTACGGAATAGAAGTAGCAAAGCTTGCCGGTGTACCTAATAAAGTAATAACGAGAGCCAGGGAACTTCTTAAGGAACTTGAACAGCAGAGTGCAAATCAGAAAACAGTATCAGAGAGTTCAGACGTGCAGATGAGCTTTGACAGCATAAATCATGAAAATGCACTTGACAGGCTCAGAAAGACGAACATCTCTGAACTTTCAGACAGCGAATGCCGTGAACTTCTTGAGGAAATGTACGGAATGATAAACTGACAGGAGGTAGAGTTATGCCGTCAATTAATGTACTGAGCCGTGAAATATCAGAACTTATAGCTGCCGGTGAGGTTATCGAGAGACCGTCATCGGTTATAAAGGAACTGATAGAAAATTCTATTGATGCAGGTTCAAAACATATTACAGTTGAGATAAAGCGCGGAGGGTCAACATTTATCCGTATTACAGATGACGGCTGCGGAATTTCACATGAAGATGTTCCGAAGGCGTTTCTGCGTCACGCAACAAGCAAGATAAAGGAAGCGGACGATCTTAACAGTCTCCTTACTCTCGGATTCAGAGGCGAGGCTCTGGCGTCGGTCTGTGCCGTTTCAAAAACCGAGATGATGACGAGACAGCCGGAAGATGAACTGGGCACACACTATATAATTGAGGGTTCATACGAAACTCTGTATGAAAAGACCGGTTGTCCGGAGGGGACAACAATTATCATACGTGACCTTTTCTACAATGTTCCTGCAAGACAGAAATTTATGAAGAAGGATGCCGTTGAAGGCAATATGGTTTGTTCAATTGTAAACAAGATTGCACTTTCACACCCGGAGATTTCATTTAAACTGCTTCGCGACAACAAACTCGAATTCAGCACATCCGGAGACGGAAAACTCTACTCCTCAGTCTTTGCTGTTTATGGAAAAGCATTTGCCGGAGACCTTGTTCCTGTTGAATATGAACAGGACGGAATAAAAATCACCGGATACACAGTTAAGCCTCTCTATTCACGTTCAAACCGTTCTTTTCAGAATTTCTTCGTAAATAACCGTTATGTAAAATCACAGGTCTGCACGTCAGCTGTTGAAGAGGCATACAAAGGAAGTATAATGACAGGGAAGTTTCCTGCCTGCATTCTGAAAATTGAAATACCGCCTGATACGATTGACGTTAACGTTCATCCGGCAAAAGTTGAGATAAGATTTTCTGACGACAGGCCGGTATATGACTGCCTGTTTTTTGCAGTAAAATCTGCCCTTATGAAAGCAGGTCTTGTCTATGATTTTCAGCTTAAGCAGCCTTCATCTGTACAGGAAGAAACGGAAAAATATGAACAGCCCTCTCTTCCTTCAGTCAGTGTG
>CAMCOJ010000173.1 GCA_945876405.1 uncultured Ruminococcus sp. | reverse complement strand
CGTTCCCTGCGGTCACTCCGTGCATATCGGCTAATAGTGAACGAAAAAATATTTTATCGTTCACTATAGGATAAATTTATTTCCCCTGAAGATTTCAGGGGAAATTTTTTATTGGAAAATATCAAAAATGTATTGAAAAACTGTCTGATATTTGGTATAATTTATACATACTGTTTTATGAGAGGGAGTAAAAATGAAAAAGATACTTGACTGGAAAAAATATACGGAAAAGGCAGTTCAGACGGTTTCAGAGGGAATCGTTATGCTTATAAATAAAAATAATGCACTCCCGCTTGATATGAAAGAAGAGATTGCAGTTTTTGGAAGGATTCAGCTGCATTACTATAAGAGCGGAACCGGTTCCGGAGGTATGGTGAATGTATCCGAAGTAACAGGAATTGTTGACGGACTGCGTGAGAGCAGTGTCAGGATAAACGAAGAACTTTATTCTGCATATGAAAAGTGGGATGAAAAAAATCCTTTTGATCCCGGTGAAGGCTGGGGAACTGAGCCATGGTCACAGGAGGAGATGCCGCTTGATGATGAACTTGTCAAAAAGACAGCGTCACATTGCAGAACAGCGGTTGTTATCATTGGAAGAACTGCCGGTGAGGAACAGGACAACAGAGCCGAAAAGGGGGCGTTCTACCTCAGTGATGCCGAGAGGGATATGATAGTCAAAGTCAGAAACAGCTTTGAAAAGATGATTGTTCTTCTCAATACGGGTGGGATAATCAATACAAACTTTATTGAGGAAAACAATCCTGACGCTCTCCTTTATGTATGGCAGGGCGGGATGACAGGCGGAACGGGAACTGCGGCTGTTCTTACAGGAAAGACAAGTCCTTCAGGAAAACTTCCGGATACAATCGCAGACAGGATAGAGGATTATCCGTCAGCGGATTATTTCGGAGACAGGGAGAGAAACTTCTACGCAGAAGATATTTACGTTGGATACCGGTATTTTGAAACATTTGCCAGAGACAAGGTTCATTATCCTTTTGGTTTCGGTCTTTCATATACGGAATTTGAAGTGCGTCTTTTAAATAATTTTACAGAACCTTACAGGGATTATTCAGATTATACACAGGTGTTTGAGATAAGTGTTAAAAATACCGGTAACTTCAGCGGAAAGGAAACAGTTCAGATTTACTGTGAACAGCCTCAGGGAAAACTCGGAAAAGCGGCAAGAATTCTCTGTGGGTTTAAGAAAACAGGAGAACTCAGACCGGGTGAAGAAGAGGTCATTTCTGTAAGAGTGCCTTTTTCCTCCCTTGCTTCATATGATGATTCCGGAGTAACAGGACATAAAAACTGCTTGGTTCTTGAAGAAGGGGAATACAGATTCTATATCGGAACTGATGTACGAAATGCTGAACTTAAGTTAAGTATTGAGCTGCCTGAAAAGGAAACGGTTGTGATTAAGCAGCTTAGTCAGTGCCTTGCACCGGTTCTGCCGTTTAAGAGAATGAAACCGGTTATGGAGGGTAAGGGGACTTACAGCGTATCATTTGAAGATGTTCCCCTCATGGAAACTGATGAAAATCAGAGAAGACTTGACAATATGCCGCAGGAGATACCGTATACTGGCGACTGCGGAATAAAGCTTTCAGATGTGCTGAACGGGAAAAATACCATGGACGAATTTATCGCACAGCTTTCTGATGAAGACCTTGCCTGTATCATAAGAGGTGAGGGTATGGGAAGCCCAAAGGTAACTGCCGGAACAGCTTCTGCATTCGGCGGAGTATCAGAAAGTCTGAAAAGTTTCGGCATACCTTGCGGCTGCTGTGCTGACGGACCTTCAGGTATGAGACTTGACTGTGGTATAAAGGCGTTCAGTCTCCCTTCCGGTACCATGATAGCTTCAACATTTAATCCGGAACTCATAACGGAACTTTTCGAGATGACAGGTGCTGAGATGGCTGAAAACCAGGTGGACTGTCTCCTCGGTCCGGGTATGAATATTCACAGACACCCTCTCAACGGGCGAAACTTCGAGTATTTTTCAGAGGATCCTTTCCTTACCGGAACGATGGCATGTGCAGAACTAAAAGGTCTTCACATGAACGGCTCAGAAGGTACAGTAAAACATTTTTGCGGAAACAATCAGGAAACAGACAGACTTGTAATTGATTCGGTGATATCTGAAAGGGCACTTCGCGAGATTTACCTCAAAGGTTTTGAGATGGTTGTAAAGGATGCTGACGCCAGATCTGTTATGACAACCTACGGTGCACTTAACGGTCTCTGGACAGCAGGAAATTACGACCTCAATACCTCGGTTCTCCGTAAAGAATGGGGATTTGAAGGTATGGTTATGACTGACTGGTGGGCTGATATCAGTGAACGCGGTCAGAAACAGCGTAAAAATAATTTTGCTGCGATGGCAAGGGCACAGAATGATGTGTATATGGTCTGCTCAGACAGTGAAAATCACAATGACAATACAATAGCATCCCTTGAGAACGGTACACTTAACCGTTCAGAACTTCAGAGAAATGCAGCAAATATCTGCAGATTTCTTATGAATTCAAATGCTATGAAGCGTATGTTGAACACATATGAAAAAACAGAAATCATAAACCGTCCTGAAAAGGATGCGGGAAATGACCGTCCTGTTATTTTCTATGAACTTGAAAGAGAAGTAACGATTCCGCTTGATGTGGCAGATACAAACAAAGGAAAGATTTTCTGTTTCGAACTGACAATAAAAATCCCCGGACTTTACGAAGCAACTGTAAATGCTTCATCGGACAGAAGTGAAACTGCACAGATACCTGTGACATATTTTAATAACGGTACTGTATGTGCTACATTCACTTTTAACGGAACTGACGGTAAAACTGTATCACTTTCCAAAGATGTATGGATGCACTCACGTTTTAATACGATAAGACTTTATTTTGCACAGAGTGGTCTGAAAACGGAAAGTATAACTTACAGGCTGAAGAAACCTTTTGAATAAAACGAGGAATATCATGAAGATAACAATTAATACTAACGAAGAAGTGGTTAAAACCGTAAAGGAAGGCCTTGCAAGGACAGGAGGATACTGCCCCTGCAGACTCGAAAGAAAAGAAGAATACAAGTGCATGTGCGAAGAATTTAAAGCACAGATTGCAGATCCTGATTTTGAAGGATACTGCCACTGTATGCTTTACTATAAATCAAAATAAAAACGGAGGAAGAGAAAATGTCAGAAGTAAATATTACGTACGACAATTTTGAAGAGGAGGTTGTAAAGTCAGAACTACCGGTTCTGCTTGATTTCTGGGCAGAATGGTGCGGCCCGTGCAGAATGCTTTCACCGGTTGTTGCTGAAGTTGCAGCTGATTATGAGGGAAGACTTAAGGTCGGCAAGGTCAATGTTGACGAATATCCTGAGATTGCAGATTCATACGGTGTATCAAGCATTCCTATGCTTGTTGTTATGAAAGCCGGACAGACCGTTTCAGCATGTGTCGGCTACAAGGAAAAAGCTCAGATTGAGAAACTGTTCGAAGAATATATTTAAGTTTACAGGGAATGAATTTTATAGGAGTATGTGTAATGAAATTTGTAAAAAGAATACTGTCATTTGTGACAGCAGCGGGGATGCTCAGTACTGCTGCAGTATGTTTTTCATTCGACAGAAATGATGTAAATGCAGCATCTGTAGTATCACTTTCGCCCAATAACAGGTATGATATCAACAACGGAATTTTTGAAGGCTGGGGAACTTCCCTCTGCTGGTGGGCAAACCGTGTGGGATATTCCGATGTTCTCGCTGAAAAATCAGCAGAACTTTTCTTTGGCGATTCAGGACTGAGAATGAACATCGCCAGATTCAATATAGGTGGCGGAGACGATCCTTCACATGATCACATTACGAGAACAGACTCAAATATGCCCGGATATTCAAAATTTGAAAACGGACAGGTTGTATACGACTGGAATGCAGACTATAATCAGAGAAATGTTCTTATGAAGTCGATTGCTGCAACGGGCGGTAATCTTATTGTTGAAATGTTTTCAAATTCCCCTCCGTTCTACATGACAGAGAGCGGATGTACAAGCGGAAACAGAGATGCAGGAAAAAACAATCTGAAAAATGAGTGGTATGGCGGATTTGCCGATTATATGGCTGAAGTCTGTGCACATTATCAGAACGAGTGGGGAGTGGAGATTCAGAGTGTTGAACCTTTCAATGAACCGTATACAAATTTCTGGGGCGCGTACAGTCCAAAGCAGGAAGGTTGCCATTTTGATATTGGTGAATGTGAATCAAGAATGATAACGGAAATGAACCGTGCGATGAATGAAAAAAATATGGGTGATACGATGATTGCTGCATCGGATGAAACATCGATAGACACTCAGATTGATGCATTCAAGGCTCTGTCAAATGAAGCAAAGAATGTGGTACAGAGAATAGATACCCATACATACGGGGGCAGCAAACGTACGGAACTTAAAAATCTTGCTCTTCAGAACGGAAAAAATCTCTGGATGAGTGAGGTAGACGGTGGTGCGACTTCAGGACAAAACGCAGGAGAAATGGGTGCGGCTCTATGGCTTTCAAACAGAATAAAAGATGACTGCAACGGACTTAATTGTTCAGCATGGATTCTCTGGCAGGCTATAGACAAGCATATTTCAAAGGACGGTTACAACGGTAAGAAAGACAGTGGCATGCCGGATATTACGGGCGGATTCTGGGGACTTGCAGTTGCTGACCACGATAAACAGGATATTATTCTGACTAAAAAATATTACGCTTTCGGACAGTATTCAAGGTACATTCGTCCGGGATATACAATGCTCAAAACATCAGATTCAACAGTTGCGGCATATGACAAGGAGGGTAACAGACTTGTTATCGTTGCTACAAATGACGGAAGCAGTCCTAAGACACTTAACTTTGATCTTTCGGAATTCAGTGAAACAGGCGATTCTGTTCAGGTAATCAGAACAAGCGGAAGTATGGCAAACGGTGAAAGCTGGAAGGAACTCGATGATATCCCGACAGATGAAAACGGATTCACTGCGGAACTTAAGGCTCAGTCGATTACAACATATATTGTTGACGGAGTTAAAGCAGTTGATTTTTCCGCTGAAAACCGCATTAATATTTCGGCTTCACAGGTAAGCGGAAGCAATCCGTGGAGAAACTCTCCTGATGTACCTCAGAACGTATTTGACGGGAACCTTTCAACATATTTTGACGGTGTAGGAAACGGCTGGGTACAGGCAGATCTCGGAAATGTATATGACATCACAGCAATCGGTTATTCACCTCGTTCAGGTTATGAATACAGATGTCCGGAGGGACGTTTCTATTCTTCTGCTGATGGTGTGACCTGGAACGAGACTGTCTCTTATACACATCTGACGCTGCCGACGATACTCCTTGT
>CAMCOJ010000172.1 GCA_945876405.1 uncultured Ruminococcus sp. | reverse complement strand
CTCCGTGCATATCGGCCAATAGTGAACGAAAAAATATTTTTTTCGTTCACTATAAACTCTTGCAAATATTGATTAAAAAAACTTTTTATGTTATACTTTTTTATGAGAATTTATTAAGAGAAGGATAGAAAAATGAAACAGTTTACTATTAATAAAAATGATGCTGACCAGAGAATCGACAAGTTTATACAGAAGACCTTTCCTGAATTGCAGAAGAGCATTATGTATAAGGCGATAAGGACAAAAAATATTAAACTCAACGGGAAAAGGTGTGATATTTCAACTCGTCTCCGTGAAGGAGATGAACTTAAGATATTTATAAATGACGAACTTCTTGGTAAACAAAAATCAGAAAAAACAGATAATCTCAAAAAAGGAAGATCACTTGAAAAAGCTGATATAATTTATGAAGACGAGAACATTATTCTTCTGAATAAAAAACCGGGAATACTGGTGCACAGTGACAGTAAAAACGACAGTGATACACTGGCAGACAGATTGAAAAATTATCTTCATAAAACAGGGGAGTATAATCCTGAAGAGGAAAAATCATTTTCTCCGGCTTTGTGTAATCGTCTTGACAGAAATACGGCAGGAATTGTTATCGGTGCCCGAAATGCAGCTGCACTCAGAGAAATAAACAGGAAAATCAGAGAGGACAGTGTAGTAAAAAAGTATCTGTGTATTCTCGAGTCAGAACCAGAAAAACAGCGTGATACACTTATTGCATGGCACAAAAAAAACAATGCTGATAATACAGTAATTATAAAGAAGGACGAATTTGAAGGCAGCAGGAAAATTATCACAAAATATAGAGTCCTCGATAATAAATATAATGGAGGAGTTCTCACAGAGATAGAACTGGTTACAGGAAGAACTCATCAGATACGAGCACACATGGCGTTTATAGGATGTCCGGTTCTTGGAGATACCAAATACGGAAATCCTGAAGCTAACAAAAAATCAGGATTTAAATATCAGGCTCTTTGTGCTTACCGTCTTTTGTTTAAAAAGACTCCTGAATCAAATCTTCTTTCATATCTTGAGGGACGTGAATTTGAAAACAGGGATATCTGGTTTCTTCAGTAGTGAATGTTTGTCTAACCGGAAATCAGCAATCTGCACGTAGATGACGTAGTCATCGTATGTGCAAGGCAATAAAAAAATTACAGCGAACGCCAAATTTATTTTGACGTTCACTGTAATTTTATCAGTATGGAATAATTTTTTCGTTTTCCTTAGGCGCAAATAAAAATCCAAACGCTGCACCTGTTATTCCGCCGAGAATATGTGAAAGCTGTGATACCTGATCGTGTCCGATTGAATCAATAAGTTCTTTTCCGATATAAGCAGCACCAGCAAGAATAAGAGTTACAGGAATTTTTCCTTCACGTATATTTCCGCATGAGGCAAGAAGTATGAACATAAATACTATACCACTTGCACCGCAGAGTCCTACACCTGAAAATACGATGTGAATAACCGAAGTAAGCAGCGCTGTAATCAGCATCATAAATGTAAGTCTCTTGCTTCCGTATTTTTCTTCAAGCATAGGTCCGAGAATAAGTATATAACTGAAATTACCGGCAAAATGACCCCAGCTGCCATGACCAATTACATGGGTGAACAGCCTGACGTAGAACAGCGGATTCAAAAAAGAACCTCTTGAGGCTACAAAAAGACTGTGAAATGCTCCTGTTCCGGGGATGGAACTGATAAGCTGGACAGCAAAGGCTATAAGTGTGAAAGTTATTACTACAGGTGAATTGTAGTCAAACTTCGAAAGAACTTTTTTCATTTAATTTTCTCCTTTTTTCTAATTATTTTACCACATCTCTTTTTCCATGTCAATATCAGACGCACATAAGGCTGTCTGAAAAGACAGCCTTATGTGCAGTGTAGTGGACCTCTTTAGAGGCAAGTTTATCATTACAGCGGATTAATGCCGTAGTAGTGGCTTATGTAAATCAGACTTCAGGTTCAAGAACTGCATAGTTTCCGTCAGCTCTTTTGTAAACAACGTTTGTTACACCTGATTCTGCATTGCTGAACATGAAGAAACTGTGACCGAGAAGGTTCATCTGAAGAATAGCTTCTTCAACATCCATTGGGCGCATTGTAAACTTCTTGTGTTTTACTACTTCAAAGTCATACTGCTCTTCGATATCGTCCGGATAAGCACCTGCAAAAGCATTTTCCTTGAGCTTCTTTTCAACTCTTGTTTTGTTTTTGCGAATCTGTCTGATAATCTTGTCAATTGCTGCATCTAATGCGTCATTCTTGTCAATTGCGCTTTTTTCCGATCTGTAAATTATATTGTTATATCTTACAGTAAGTTCAACAACGATCTGATTTTTAGTTTCAGACATTACAATCTTTGCGTCAGCATCGTCACCGAAAAACTTAGATAATCTTGAATCGATTCTCTGTTTAGCGTACTCGTCGAAAGCCTTAGGGATGTTCATTTTTTTAGCTGAAATAATTGTTTTCATACAAATTCCTCCTTCTTAACATAGCATACATAAAATGTAGGTGAGCTATGTTGATATTTGTATTATATCACAGTTTTTAAAAAAACGCAACCCTTTTTTTATATTTTTTTAGTTTTAATATACAAAATCTGAATTGTAAAAATACGGAATTTATATAATATTGATTTTTTTATATTTTTATGGTATAATTTATAAGTCAATTTAAAAAAATATAAATTAAGAAGGTTGCCTTGTATTGAAAAAGGAATTTAAACTTGGTATGTATCACGGGATACCGATTGGACTGGGATATCTTTCGGTTTCGTTCGGATTTGGAATAATGGCAGTTAAGTCAGGTCTGACCACTCTGACAGCGGCTCTGATTTCTGCTTCCAATCTTACTTCGGCGGGACAGGCCGCTGGAGTTGGTGTAATTGCTGCAGGAGGTTCTCTTATAGAGATGATCCTTGTTCAGCTCACAATTAATCTCAGGTATTCACTGATGTCTCTGTCTCTTTCCCAGAAACTTGACAGATCCTTTACACTTCCGCATAAGCTGCTAGTAGCCTTTGGTATTACCGATGAGATATTTGCAGTTTCTGCCGGAAGGAAGGAAAAACTGACGCCATGGTATATGTATGGAATGATAATGGTTTCATTCGCCGGATGGGTTACGGGGACATTTCTTGGCGCATCTGCCGGTGAACTTCTTCCGGCTTCAGTATCTGCGGCACTTAGTATTATGCTTTACGGTATGTTCATTGCTATAATTGTCCCGCCGTCCAGAAAGGAAAAGAGCGTTTTAACTGTTGTTGTTATCGCAGCTCTGATAAGTATTTTGCTCAGATATTGCCAGACAGTGGTTTCAGGTGGGTTTGCAGTAATAATCAGCGCAGTTGCAGCATCAGCGGCCGGAGCTTTTTTATTTCCGGTCAGGGATGAGGAGGAAAGTCACTGATGAAGCTCTTTCTTTACATATTTGTCATGGCAATGGTTACATATCTTATAAGAATGATTCCTTTTGCATTTTTCAGCAAAAAAATCAAATCTCGTTTTTTCAGGAGTTTTCTTTACTATATTCCATATGCTGTACTTAGTGCAATGACAATACCTGCAATTTTTTACAGCACAGGAAATATCCTTTCAGCAGCGGTGGGAACAGCAGCAGCAGTACTGTTTGCATATTTTGGTGCACCTCTTATAGTTGTTGCACTTGCAGCAGCACTTGCGGCATATCTGACTGGTTTATTTATATAATTTTATTAAAGGAGTTTTTATTATGAGTGCACTACTTGAGTACAAATGTCCGTGTTGTGGCGGTAAGGTAGAGTTTGACAGCGGAACGCAGCAGATGAAATGCCCTTACTGTGATTCTGAATTTACCATTGAGGCTATGAAGGAATATGAAGCAGCCCAGGCCGGTGAACAGGAAAGCAGTATGAACTGGGACACAAATGCCGGAACAGAATGGTCTGACGGAGAAACAGCGGGGATGAAAGTATTTTTATGTCAGTCATGTGGCGGTGAAATAATTGCTGAGGAAACAACCGGTGCTTCAAGCTGCCCGTACTGCGGAAATCCTGTTGTAATGAAGGGAAGCTTTGACGGAGACCTGAGACCGGATATGGTTATTCCGTTTAAACTCGACAAAAAAACGGCTGTTGAAAAGCTCAGTGAACACCTTAAAGGAAAGAAATTTCTTCCGAAGATGTTCAAAGACCAGAATCACATTGATGAAATCAAAGGTGTATATGTACCTTTCTGGCTTTTTGATGCTGATTCGGACGCTGATGTAAGGTACGAGGCGGTTAAGGAACGCAGATGGGAAGATAACCGGTACAGATATGTTGAGAAGAGCTACTATTCTGTAAGGCGCGCCGGAAAAATTGCTTTTGAACACGTGCCGGTTGACGGTTCATCAAAGATGGAAGATGACCTTATGGAATCTGTTGAACCTTTTGACTATAAGGATGCTGTCCCGTTTGAAAAAGCTTATCTTTCCGGATATCTTGCTGACAGATATGATGTCAGTGCGGAGGAAAGCATAAAACGTGCAAATGAACGAATAGAAGAAAGTGTTAAAGATAAATTCAGGGAATCAGTGACAGGATATGATTCGGTTAAAGCTGAACACACCTCAATTTCACTGCACAACGGAACTGCAAAATATGTCCTCTATCCCGTATGGATTCTGAATACTACCTGGAACAATCAGAAATACACATTTGCCATGAACGGACAGACTGGTAAATTTGTCGGCAACCTTCCGCTTGATAAGGGAGCTTTCTGGAGAGCGTTTGGTATATGGTCAGTAATCTGTTCTGTAATCGTCTATATCATCAAGGTATTTTTATTAAAGTAATACGGGAGGAATAATATGGATATTTTTATTTCGATTGGTCTTGGAGTTGCAATTGCTTTTATCATAGTTTTTATTCAGAAGAGCAGCCTTAAAAGTGTTGTAAAACAGCGTGCGGCATCATGCTACATAAAAGACGGCAGCTTTAAATTAAATACAAGTACGGATGTCTTTCTGTATAAAAAGACAGAAAAAACAGAAAAGGAAAAGAAAGAATAATTATTAAAAAGCAGTCAGGTTACATACCTGTCTGCTTTTTATAAGCTGCTGTCTGACTTTCTCGGCATTGATACCGGCAGAGAAGTCATTTTTAATGCGGAGAAGGTAAGTGCGGCTGAATATATAGCCGAATTATATGTTTCTCCGGATGGAAGTGATACAAACGATGGTTCATTCTCAGCTCCGTTTCTTACAAATACTTCTCTTGAAGGAAATTATTCTGCTAACGGAGACTTTAATTCAGATTATACCAATGGTAAAGCCGATATCAGCAATATGATTTATTATTTCCTTGGAAAAATAGCAGATCTTATTGATTAAGTTTATACAGAGCGGAGTTTCTGCATATGGAGGCTCCGCTCTTATATTAAAAT
>CAMCOJ010000171.1 GCA_945876405.1 uncultured Ruminococcus sp. | reverse complement strand
AGACTTCGTTAAGAAGCATGAAAACGAGGTGTATACTATGATGGATATTCTTTTTAACCAGGAATATGTTACCAGGATTCATGAGAAGAATCTTTTATGGGAAGGTTATAATGACGGTATGAATAAAGGTGAAGAAAAAGGTGAAAACAAGCTTGGTGCTTTAATCGATTCTCTTATTGACGCCGGAAGAAATGATGAAATAAAAAAGGTTACATCAGATGCCGAATACCGTCAGAAGCTTTACAAGGAATTCGGAATTAAATAAGGGAACAGTATGAATTACTTACCTGATAACACACATCCCACCGGCTTAGCATAGTTGCTGTTCGGTGGGATGTTTTTTGTTAATAGGATTTCGGTGTATGTTTTTACATAATAAATGATATTCAATTATAATATAACAGCTTATATTATAATGCTCTGAAACTATTGTTGAAAAGATGTTGAAAGAGTGACATTTGTCACTGAAGAAAGTGACAAATGACATATTCACAAAACTATTCTTCTGTGATATAATATAATCACAGAGAAATAAATGAGATAAATAGATATATGCAGAACAAAAGTGCTATACACTGTGGCGGAGAACATAACGTTCTCCGTTTTTTCTTGAAAAAATATCTTTTTGAGTGTATAATAATGAACAGGAGGCAGAGATGAATATACTGTATGCATTTTTTCATATTCTTTCCCTTGTCGGAATGACCACAAGCATAGTCTGGCTTGCGTTCCGTGCAAAGAAGGACAAGGTAAAATATATATTTATGATGTGTCAGACCTTGATAATGATGTGGTCTGCTTCCAAGATAATAGAACTAATGGCTGCTGACAGTACACAGATGTACATGAGCTATCTCTTCGGAAATATCGGTGTCTGTTTTATAGGTGCTGCCTGGGTTCATTTTGCACTTCTTTACCGTTCATCAGGGAAGAAAATCTTCTGGCATCATCCGTTGTATGTTGTTGCAGCACTGAACTATACTGCTGTTGTGACCAATCCGCTCCATCATCTGTACTATACTGAACTGTCGGCGGAGGCGGTCGAACACGGACCGGTATTTTACGAGAATGTAACATTTACATATATATGTATAATTATCGGTATAGCGGTAATCTACCACAAATCCTTCGTTGAAAAGAGGTTTTCGCGCTGGCAGGCGGTGCTTGTAGCCATGTCGGTCATTTTCCCGACGATACTGAATATATTTTTCATATCGGGAATATGCCCGGAGCGTTTTGACCCGACTCCCTTCGGCTTTGGCATGACGAGTATCTTCATTTTACTGGCGGTGTACAAGTATGACTTCCTCGATGTGAACTATATGACATTTCCGAAGATTTTTCAGGATGTTCCGGGTGGAATTATTATTGTTGACAGATTCGGTACGGTTACTTTTATAAATGAAACCGCCCGCAAATATCTGGGAGAGGATTCACGCATAGAGCATATGTATGAGCTTATAGATGATGAAAATTTCAGCATGGGACGCAATGACGGCTTTTCAGAGGTTGAGGTCACTCTTGACGGAAGAATGCTTAATATACGAAGATACAACCACTATGACGGCAGTACAATCGTAGCATCGGCATTTATCATTACTGATATTTCAAAGTACCATGAACTCATAGAGAAAACCAGAAAGCTCAACGTGGCAAATGAGGAGATTGCGGTTGAAAAAGAGAGAAACCGTATTGCACAGGAGGTGCATGATACTGCAGGTCACACACTGACCATGATAAATTCTGCAGTAAAGATTATAAAGATAAAGTATCCGGACCTTCCGGATGAAGCAAGAGAATACATAGACAAGATTGGCACAGAGGCAACGGCCGGCATAACTACGCTGCGAATGGCCGTGAATAATATGAAACGCCAGTCATACACGGGGATAACAGACGGAATAAGTGAACTTGCCCGGAGTGTTAAGGAGGTAGAGTGTGACCTTTGCATACAGGGTGAGGAAACTGACAGATATCTTTTCTGTCTCGCAGCGGTTTACGACTCCTGCCGTGAGGCGATAACAAACAGTCTCAGATATTCAGGTGCGGACAGAATAGATATAGTAGTGAAGTTTCTTGACATATCTCTTGAAGTGTACGTATTTGACAACGGCTGCGGCTGCAGTGAGATTCATGAGGGAAACGGATTGTCGGGAACAGAGAAACGAATAAGGGAAATAGGCGGTGAAGTTTCATTTTTATCCAGCGAAGGCAACGGATTCACCACTGCCATTAAGATTCCACTGGGGGAAAAAGTGTGATAAGAATAGTAATTGCAGATGACCTGAGTATGCTCAGACAGGGTATACAGGTAATACTTGAACAGGACAGCGAGATAGAGGTTGTCGGACTTGCAGCAGACGGCAGGGAAGCATACGAGCTTTGTGCTGAACATAAGCCTGATGTTGTGCTTATGGATATGCGTATGCCGGAGTATGACGGAGTTTACGGCACAAAGATGATAAAGGCCGGTTTCCCGGAGACGAAGGTCCTTATACTTACAACGTTTGACGACGATGAAACAGTGGCCGAAGCTATGGAAAGCGGTGCCGACGGATACATACTGAAGGAAATGGACAACGTAAAGATTATTCAGGCGGTAAAGGCAGTAAGCAGTGGTATAAACGTATTCGGACCGAATGTTTACAGCGGTATTCAGAAAAAAATAACAGCCCCTGTGAAAAAAGCAGAACCGGAATTCAATCCGTCAGAGTATGAACTTTCTTCAAGGGACTGTGAGATTATGAAGCTTATTGCCGAGGGGCTGGACAACAAGCAGATAGCGTCGAAGATGTTTCTTGCTGAAGGAACAGTCAGAAACAATATTTCCCGGATGCTTGACAAACTGGGACTCAAGGATCGGACACAGCTTGCAGTGTATGCGGTGAAGAACAACATAATATAGTAAATCTGAGCATGTATGAAATTTCATATGTGCTCTTTTTTCTGAAAAAAATTTCTGAATATACTTCATTTTCCTGCAGATAATATAGCATAAAGGGGGCAGATGAAATGAATGGAATAAAAATAGATTTTCAGGATGAAAAACTGGATATATCACTTGATAAAAAGCTTGAGAGAATCAAAAAAATAGCTTCGGATTCATCGGATCTTCTGATAAACGAAGTGAAAATAAGCGGCATAAAAACAGCTCTGATCTGCTGTGAGGGGATGCTGTCAACTTCCACGGTAACGGAACTTGTTCTTGTACCGCTTACGAAACTCGGAAATACGGAGTCGTTTGATTCTGCTGAGGGGCTTCTGGGGCATATCGACGGCAGTATGCTTCTCTCTGTTGACAGACCAAAGGCGGATAACTATGGTGATACTGTCAGACTTATTAATTCCGGATTTGCCGTTCTTGTGGCCGACGGTTCGGGGGAGGCGCTGGCCTTCGGTGTTCAGGGGTACAGCACGAGGGGGATTTCCGAGCCTACATCAGGCCAGAACATTATGGGAGCCCATGACGGATTTACGGAAACGGTCCGTACAAATATGTCACTGATAAGAAGGAGAATGAAGAGCCCGTATCTTAAGTTTGAACTTTTTGTCATGGGAAAGCGAAGCCATACGGATATGTGCCTTGTGTATATGCGGGACAGGGTACCGGAGAAGCTTGTGGAAGATATAAAAAAGTCACTTGGAAGAGTGAATCTGGAAACAATTCTGTCGAGCGGATATATCAGACCTTTTCTGGAGCCTGCCCGGAACGGAATATTTGAATCGACAGGTGTTACTGAACGTCCGGATGTGCTCTGTTCAAAGCTGCTTGAAGGACGTGTGGGTGTGATTATTGACGGAACGCCGTTTGTTATAGTTGTTCCGAGACTGTTTGTGGAGAACTTCCAGACTATGGATGACTACTGCAGCCGTCCGTACTATACGACTTTTATAAGGTGGATAAAGTATGTTGCCTTTTTTACTGCACTTCTCCTTCCTGGAGTGTACACGGCACTGGCAATACATCACCCTGAGTCCTTCAGCAGACCGCTTTTTTCCATACTTATGGAAGCTGAACAGAATGCACCACTCTCACTTGTTACGGAATCCGTTATAGTGCTTATAATGTACGAGGTAATCCGTGAGGCAGGGATACGCCTGCCTTCAGCTGTAGGCGGTGCGGTAAGTATCGTTTCCGGACTGATTATCGGAGATGCGGCTGTGGATTCGGGCATAATAAGCACACCTATGCTTACGGTTATAGCCATATCGGTAGTAAGCGGGTTTGTAATTCCGGATCTTGACCATACGGTTACCGTGTTCAGGTTTCTTTTCCTTATAGCCGGCGGTTTCTTTGGGCTTGCGGGAATAAGCCTTCTCGGGTTTGTACTGATTTCAGACCTGTGTTCGCAGGAGAACTATGGTGTTCCTGTCATGGCCTCGGTTTCTCCTTTCAGTCTCAACGCAATGAGAGATGTTATTACGAGGTCAGGTTTCCGAAGAATGCAGAATGGCGGATTTACCGTTGAAAAATTCAGACAGAGGTGAGGTTATGAAGCTTAGCTGCGGTCAGCTCTGGGCTGTGCTTTTTGCTTTCAGGGCATTTTCCCTTATGTGTTCCGGCACCGGATATTCAGTAAAATGTTTCTTAGGTGTGCTTGTTTCCACTGCTGTTCAGCTTGCATTTGTGCTGCCGGTGACATTTCTGCTCAGCCGTAAAAAATATATCTCAGAAAAATGCGGACTGATAGCTGCATTTTATTTTATCTTTACCGGTATAACTGTTTTCGGCAAATTTTCATGCTTTTCCCCGGCAGGCTCTCCTCTTGTTCTGACAGTCCTTATGACAGCGGCGGTTTTGTGGTGCCGCAGATATGAACTCTCCTCCTGCGGAAGAACGGCCGTAGTTATTTCGGGGCTGTTTGTTATTATGACAGCTTTTCTGATACTGTCCGTGTCAAAGCATATGAATATCGGAAATATTGCTTCTGCTTCGGCTGAAGACAGTTCTTTGCTTGTATATGTGGCAGAAAATCTCCGGGAAGATTTATTCTTTCCTGTTATTCCGGTAGCTGCATTGCTTGCCGGCAGATGCAGAACAAGAGGAATCACGGCATATTTTGTATCTTCGATACTGCTTTCAGTTGTGATCATATTTGCAGGTGCTTCCGTTTCAGGTGCGGAATCATTTGCGGCTGATACTCCGTTTTTCAGCCTGTGCTCATTTTTCACACCTTCGGGACTGCAGCGAATGGATGCCGTATTTCTTTCTGCTTTTGTACTTTGTGCAGCATTATGCATTAATATCTGTTCGTGTATTTCTTCACGTATACTGAAGCTGCCTCCGTTTATTACCGTCCTTATGATTGCTGCAGGAGGACTTGTTTACAGCGGGTATTATACCGGACCTGCTATGGCTGCAATGCTTGCTGCTTTCATTATAGCAGGTGTGCTTTTTGTCTGTCTCTTATACACATCTGACGCTGCCGACGATACT
>CAMCOJ010000170.1 GCA_945876405.1 uncultured Ruminococcus sp. | reverse complement strand
ATATGTTCATAACGGAAATTTTCTTTGACAAACATACAATTTTAAGGTATAATAATTACAGATTATTATTATGGAGGAGATTTTATGCCTAAAAAACCTTTTTACATCACTACTCCTATATATTATCCGTCAGGAAACCCTCATATAGGGCACTGCTACACAACGGTTGCGTGTGACTCCATTGCACGTTACAAGCGTATGCAGGGATATGATGTAATGTTCCTCACAGGAACGGACGAGCACGGCCTGAAAATTGAACAGAAGGCCGCTGAAAAAGGGGTTACACCTAAGGAATATGTCGATGATATTGTAAAGATTTTCAAAGATCTCTGGAGCTATATGAATATCAGCTACGACAGGTATATCCGAACCACTGATGACTACCATATCGAAACCGTACAGAAGATATTCAAAGCTCTCTACGATAAGGGTTATATCTACAAGGGCGAATATTCCGGCAAATACTGCACACCTTGTGAAAGTTTCTGGACCGAATCACAGCTTGCTGACGGAAAATGTCCTGAATGCGGACGTGAGGTTATCGAAGCAAAGGAAGAAGCCTACTTCTTTAAGATGTCTCCTTTTGCAGACAGAATTGAAAAACTTCTTACGGAGACAGACTATCTCAGACCAAAGACAAGAGCAGTTGAGCTTGTAAACAACTTCATTAAACCGGGTCTTGAAGACCTCTGCGTTTCAAGAACAACATTCAAGTGGGGCATTCCTGTTACATTTGACGACAAGCATGTTGTCTATGTATGGATCGACGCTCTCTCAAACTACATTTCCGCTCTTGGTTATGCAAACGAAAACTTCAGCGATTTCGAAAAGTTCTGGCCTGCAGATGTTCACATGGTTGCAAAGGATATCATGCGATTCCACGCAATTATCTGGCCTGCAATGCTCATGGCTCTCGACCTTCCGCTTCCTGAACACCTTGCTGTTCACGGCTGGATTACCTTTAACGGACAGAAGATGAGCAAATCACTCGGCAACGTTGTTGACCCGTTCATACTGGGTGAAAGATACGGTGCTGACGCAATCAGATACCATATTCTCCGCGAAATGGCTCTCGGTGCCGACAGCTCATTCTCCAACGAAATCATGATAAACCGCATCAATTCCGACCTTGCAAACGGACTTGGCAACCTCGTTTCAAGAACAGTTGCAATGATTGAAAAATATTTCGGCGGTACACTCCCTGAGGAAAAGACTTCAGGTGAATTTGATGACAGCCTTGTCAGCATGGCTTCAGGTCTCAGAGAAAAGGTTGACGAATTTGTCGAAAACACTCAGCTTAACAACGCCCTCGCAGAAATCTTCACTGTTATCTCACGTGCAAACAAGTACATTGACGAAACCGCACCATGGGTTCTCGCAAAGGATGAGGCAAACCGTCCGAGACTTGCCTGTGTGCTCTATAATCTTCTCGAAACAATCCGAATCTGCACATCACTTCTCAGTGCATTCATGCCTTCCACAATGCCTAAGGTATGGGAACAGATCGGTGCATCGGAAAGTGATGTTTCATATGAAAACGCAGCAAAGTTCGGTGTTCTCCCTGCAAATGTTACAGTTCACAAGGGTGAAGGTCTCTTCCCTCGTATAGATGTTGAAAAGGAAATCGAAGAACTTAATGATATCATCAGCCAGAACGCACCAAAAGACGAACCTGAGATTGAGGTGGAACCACTTGAACCTGAAATCACAATTGATGACTTCTTCAAGGCAGATCTGAGAGTTGCAAAGATTGTACAGTGCGAAAAAGTTAAAAAATCAAAGAAACTCCTCTGCTCACAGCTTGACGACGGCATGGGCGGAAGACAGGTAGTTTCAGGAATCGCTCAGTGGTATCAGCCGGAAGATCTCATCGGGAAAAAGGTTATCATAGTTGCAAACCTTAAACCTGTTAAGCTCTGCGGCGTTGAAAGCAACGGTATGATATGCTGTTCAGACATGCCTGACGGCTCTGCAAAGGTTATCTTCGTTGATGATGATGTCCCTGCAGGAAGTAAAATAAGATAAAATTTTTATGTAAAAGGATTATTATTTATGAACAACAGTAAAACAAACATCGGCATATCTGCCGGACTCATAGGCGCAGCTCTTTACCTTACACTTCTCTTCGGAGGCTATACTCCGTTTTTATTCCTCGCAGCATACGTTTTTCTTAAGGAAGACAATGCATGGCTGAAAAAAATTGCAGTAAAGGCATTTACCCTCAGCATATGCCTTTCACTTCTTGCTGAAGCTGTCGGACTTATTCCGGATGCAATCTCACTTGTAGACAGACTTTTCTCCATCTTCAAAGGTTCATTCAGCATTCCGTTCATTTCAAGTCTTATATCATTTGTAACATCAGCAATTTACTTTATAAAGACTATCGTATTCATCGTTTTAGGACTTCAGGCAGTTAAGATGCTCGACATCCCGATTCCTTTTGCTGACAAAATTGCCGAAAGTGCTGTAACAGCAGCAGACAACGCAGTTGCTGCAAAGAAAGAGGAAAAGACTGTTAAGGCTGAAGAAGCAGAAGAAAACAGTGTAAACCTTACAAAATAATCAGTACAAATTAATCAGTAAATCAAAACAAAAAAACTCCGGCACACATCATTGATGTGCGCCGGAGTTTTTTATAATTTTACTATTGCCTTGCACATCCGTTCCCAGCGGTCACCCCGTGCATATCGGCTGACAGTGAACGAAAAAACTTTCTCGTTCACTATATAATTTATCAGTCAAGAGATTCTATATATCTTACAAGGTACTGGCGAAGTCTTGCAAGGTCAGTAAGCAAAACTTTACCGTCATGGTCAACGTCAGCCATCTTAAGTCCGTCTCCTGTAAGAGTATCATCTATAAGGTGAATAGCCAGGCTTGAAAGATCTGTAACATCAACCTTTCCGTCAAGATTTACGTCACCTGTTATAAGCTTGTCAGGTGTTACCGGCTTTACTGTATAGAGATCCTCAGGAAGTTCATCAAGAGTGATTACATAATCGCTGTTGAAAACTGCATTGATACTCTCCTTTGTATTCCACTTTGCATCAGTAATCCACTCTGTATGCCATGTCATAAAGCTTCCCCAGTATGCACCGTCAGATTCAAGTGACTCAGGATTCGGAATAGTACCGTTCTCATGGAGAATTACCGGCATATCTGTTCCTACAACATCTATAACCTTGTTGTACATACCGATAAGTGAACCGTCATTTTCAACGTAAGTATCAGCACCCGCGATATCAACATATTCATCACCCGGATACCACTCTGCCGGAACTGAAGCTGTAAATCCAAGAGCCCAGATAAGGTTGTCGAGTTCCCATTCATTTGTGTACTTTTCGTACATCATCTTCCAGAGTTTCTTAAAGTTTTCAGCGCCGCCTTTGCCCCACCAGAACCAGCCGCCGTCAAACTCATGGAAAGGTCTCCAGATAACAGGAACACCTGCATCCTTAAGTTCCTTAAGTGCCTTTGCACCCTTGTCCATAGCCGCTGAAAGAGCTTCATATTCTGCTGTGCCAGGTGTAAGTGCCTTATCCCAGTCAAGATCGTCAGCCTTGCTGTCATCATAACTGTCAGAGAAGTCTGATCCGCAGTGCCAGCATATTGTTACTATACCGCCCTTGTCGAACCATTCCTTAGCTCTCTTGTTTACACCTTCGAAGTCATCACCCATGTAGTCAAGACCTCTCATAGCCGGAAGCTTTCCGCTTGCTGCTTCGATATAGTCCATCTCGTAGTCAGGGCTGCCCTTCCAGGTAGATTCCTGCTGACCTGAAATGATACCTTTTCCGTATTCGCTGCAGATATAGCTGTAAAGTGACTTTGCTGCATCAGAAGCATTTTTATTTGAGAGAACCGCCTTTGATGCGTCAACCTTAACAGCTTCAGCTGCTGTTACTGTGAAATAGTCAAGATCCGTCCAGCCCCAGCTGCTTTCAACTGCGATTGTATTCTTACCTTCCTTGAGTGAAATTACTGTACCAGGTGTTTCTGTAAATTTTTCGGTATAAGGGAATGAAACTGTTTCAGCAGTGATTCCGTTTACTATAAGGTTCTGAATCTTGCCGCCTTCATCATAAGCCTGCTTGTATCCGATTACCATCTTGTAAAGGCCGGCCTTTTCAACATCCACGCTGAATGTTACTGTATCCTTTGCAGTCTGGAGATACACATACTTTCCACCGCTTGCATCAGATGATTTTTCTATCGTGGTTGTGCCGCCGCCTGTAAGTACACCATCTTCAAATTCATACCTTCCATCCTTAACAGGTGTGGATGACGGCTCTGTTGTAACAACAGGTGTTGTGGAAGGAGGTGCCGTGGTTACTGCCGGAGTTGTTACCGGTCTGTCAGGAGCCTTTCCGTTGCTGTAAAGATCTGCAGGGAGTTCGTCGAGTGAGATGCAGTAGTCGCTTGTATAAATTTCCTTGAGATCCTCCGGTTTGTTGAATACAGGGTTTGAGAGGAAGTTTATATTGTCTGAACCACCGTCATACCATGGGCAGAAGTACAGCCAGTTTGCATGTTCAGTCTGAAGATTTGTAAGTGTTGAGATACAGTCACACTCAGCCATAGCAACCATCTTCTGCTTGTTGGTCAGGTTTACAAGACTCCAGAATGTGCTTCCTGCAGCTGTATCATCGTGTACAACCGAAGGCTGCCAGTTATTTTCAGCAAGATACTTTGTGCAGCTGTACTTGTCATATGCAACAAGATCAACATATTCATCGCCCGGATACCAGTCTCCTGATGTTGAATAGTCATATCCGTTCCATTCCCAGATGATATTGTTAAGACCATATTTTTCTGTAAGGGTTTTGTATGTGAGTTTCCAGATATCCTTATAAACAGCTGAACCCTTCTGTCCCCACCAGAACCATGAACCGGTTTCACCGCCGCCACCTTCTGCTTCGTGAAGAGGTCTGAAGATAAGCGGAACGCCTGCATCCTGAAGCTTTGTAAGTTCACCTGCAAGAATCTTGAGACAAAGCTGATAGTATTCGTACTCCTTTGTACCCTCTTTACATACCTTTGATGCGTCAAAGTCTGTTTCATCCGGTTTGTACGTTGCCTTTGCCCAGTCTACCTTGTCACCGACCTTGTAACTGCTGAAATCACAAGGAACAGTAATATGCCATGATGCAGTTGCTATACCGTTGTTTCCGTACTGATTATTTGTACACCATTCGATAATTCTTTCAGATGTACCGTCATCTGAACCATAGAGAGGATTAGCCTGGTTGAGATAGTCAAAGCCTCTGATAGCAGGATAAACGCCTGTTGTTTCCTTTATGTATTCAAATTCATATTCAAAATCATGCGGTCCGTATTTATAAATTTCCTGCTGTCCTGAAATAGTGTGCTCACCGTAAACAGAAGCAAGATAATTCATAAGTGACTGTGTTTCCTTTGTTGCGTTAGGGTTTGAGAG
>CAMCOJ010000169.1 GCA_945876405.1 uncultured Ruminococcus sp. | reverse complement strand
TACACAAGGAGTATCGTCGGCAGCGTCAGATGTGTATAAGAGACAGTGGTAAAACGAAGAAAATCCATCAAAAAGGTATTTCCACTGCTGTTTGTTTCTTTGCTGATGTTTTCATCATGTGACGTTACTGACTCATACGGCAAACAAAGTGTTTATCTGCAAAATATTGAGGATTCCGAATCTGATACTACAGCTCAAACCGGGAAACCAATTGTCACTGAACCAGCTGCTGAAACCGGAGTAACAGAAATATCTGAAACTACAACTGTATCTCAAGTAGTTTCAACTGTACATGAAACGGAGCCAGCTGAAATTATCACGGAAGCGGTTACTGAGAAAGCTGAGAAAATTTTTCCGCCGGATTCCTCAATAGATGTTTCTTCAGTGCCTGAATACAGTGATGCAGCGTATGTGGAAATAAATAATAACAAGCCGTATTTTGAAGTGTTCACCAATGAATACTTTGAAAAATATTCTGAACTCGACAGTCTTGGAAGGTGCGGAACAGTATTCGAAATGCTCGGCCCGGAAACAATGCCGGAAGCTGAACGCGAAGGTATCGGTATGATTAAACCTTCCGGCTGGCATACAGTAAAATATCCTGAGCTTATCCCGGATTTGTATCTCTATAATCGCTGTCATCTCATCGGTTATCAGCTTTGCGGGAAAAATGCAGATGAAAGAAATCTTATAACCGGTACAAGATACATGAATGTGTCCGGCATGCTTCAGTTCGAGGATAAAACAGCAGAATACATCAGGCAAAGCGGCAATCATGTACTATACAGAGTAACTCCTGTATTTGACGGCAGTAATCTTGTAGCCAGCGGAGTTCTTATGGAGGCTTTGTCTGTCGAAGATAACGGTTCCGGACTTAGCTTTTGTGTTTTCTGTTACAACATTCAGCCGGGAATAGAAATTAATTATTCTGACGGCGAAAGTCAGATTGCAGAAGAACCGGTTCAGACAGAATCTGAAGAACCTGAAGAAATTGAGAAGGAGACAGTGCCTGACACGGAGAATACCGAACAAGAGTATATTCTCAATACCAACACAAATAAATTTCATTATCCGTCATGCAAATCTGTTAAACAGATGAAGGAAGAGAATAAAAAAGAGTACACCGGAACCAGAGATGAGATAATCAGTCAGGGATATTCTGCTTGTAAGAACTGTAATCCATAGACAAATGATGTGGAATAAATATTATATTAAAAAACTGAGATTATGTGAAACAGAAAAGAATCACATGATCTCAGTTTTTTTACCACTTATGCACGAAAACCGACCACCTTTGCAAAATCTGTTTACTTTCCGTGGTATCCATATTATAATAAAGAAAACAAACACGAAGGAGGACGAAGATTATGAAAAAAACAGCAGCATTAATCGCAGCCTTTGCACTGATTCTGTGCGGATGCTCGGAGAAAAATGAGCAGGTGAACTATCCGGACAGTGATGCGGAATGGAATGAACTGAATATCATGGAAACGGAAAACGGCTATTATATAGGCGGTTATACTTCAAATTTATTTCTCAGATACCATGACAGGGAGACGGGAAATGAAATTATGCTTTGCAATAAAGCGGAGTGTCCGCATGACGGACGGGAGACCTGTACGGCAACGTACAAAAATATAGCCTGCAGCAATGTTGTGATGTATAATAATGAACTGTATTTCTTTGGCTCTGAAAGTGATGGGGAGAATATACTGGTTTCTTTATACAGGGTCTCTGGTGACGGCTCTGCACTCGACAGAATTAACACTGTATACAGTGTTAAAAACAATATGGATATAAAAAAGATCATGTTTAATAATCCGGTGCTTTTAATACACAGAGGATATGCTTTTTTAAATATTGACCTTTACAGCGAATCAACATCATTTTCCGGGTTTTTAGGCGGCGGTTACTATAAGATAAATCTGCAGAATAATGAAAAAACGGTTTTAAAAAATTATGATGATTTCTGGGGTGAAAAGATAGAAAAAACTGTTCCGTGCGGAGACTATATTTTTATTTCCGGCAGGAAAAATTCTCATGTCAGCTACTACAAAACCGGAATTAATTCGGAAAGTATTGAGCCTGTAACATTTGATAATGATTCACTGGTGATTGTCAGTGCTGATGCCGCTAAATTATATGTCAAAGATACTACGGAGATGAACGAAACTGAATCCGTAATAATAGAATTTAATCCGGAGACTATGGACAAAATAAGAGAATATAAAGTAAAACAGGGTAGTGAAACTGTTTATGACGGGAAGCTGTTTGTTACCGGTTATGAAACCTCTGATGGCACGGTGAAAAAACAAAACGTCACCGTATATGAAGAAGGAAAAGAGATTTTCACCACAGATAATCTTCCGGGTGACAGTGAAACATACAGTATAATCAGTTTTTCTTCAGGAAAAATATACATTGGAAACAGGGAAGAGTACAGCATAAATCAGCTGTTGATTTCAGGGAAAAAATATTTCTCCTGTAATCTTGAAGATTTTCTGTCGGGAAACATTACCTGGGAAGAAGAATACAGTACAGAAGAAACAGTAACTGAATGGAATAAATATTTAAGATCAGGAGGAGAATCAGGGGAAATGTATTATGGATTTTCCAGTTTCTGATCAGAGGTGAACAACTATGAAAAAAACAGCAGCATTAATCGCAGCCTTTGCACTGATTCTGTGCGGATGCTCTGAAAAAAATGAGCAGGCAAACTATCCGGACAGTGATGCGGCATGGAATGAACTGAATATCATGGAAACGGAAAACGGCTATTACATAGGCGGAACATCAAGTCTATTTCTTCAGTATCACGACAAAAACACCGGAAATGAGATCATGCTCTGTGACAAACCTGAATGCCCGCATGACGGAAGGGAAACCTGTACGGCTACATACAAAAATCTGAACTGCAGCAATGTTGTTCTGTATAATAACGAACTGTACTTTGCAGCAATTGACAGTGACGGCGAAACGCTGACAGTCTCACTTTATAAGGCGGCATGTGACGGTTCATCACTTGATAAGGTTTCTGAACTTTATTCCGTGAAAAACAGTACAGATAAGTATCATGTCTTTTTTGACAAAGCATTTCTGACTGTTCACAGAGGATATGCGTTTATAAATGTCGATATTTATAACGCTGAAAATATAGGATTATTTGCCGGATTTATCGGTGGTGGATTTTACAGGACCGACCTTCGTAACGGAGAATCAAAAGCACTGGTACAATACGATGATTTCTGGAATGATAAAAAAGCAAACAGCGGAATTTATCCATGCGAAGACTACATTCTTTATGAGAATTTCAGTTCAAATACACGAAAATATTACCGTATCAAACTCAATGCGGATTCACCCGAACAGATACATTTTGAAAATGAGGACAGGATATCAGTTGAAGGTGCAGACAGCTCAAAAATATATGTACTGGAATTTCCTGAAGGCGAATACAATAAAATAGTTGATGAATACAACATGGTCGAATATGATGCAGAGACACTGGCAAAAATAAGAGATTATAAAGTCTGTGGTTGTGATGTAACAGTATACGACAACAGATTATATGTAAGTCGGTATCAGGAACACGAAGACAACCTTATTGTTGTGTATGAAGATGGTAAAGAAAAATTCAGAACAAATAAACTGCCGGGGGACAGTGAAGTGTATAATTCTGTAAGTTTTTCATCAGGAAAAATTTATATAGGTAAAAGAGCCAGTTCCGGATTTGGTACACATATCTACTATTCCTGTGACATTGAAGATTTTCTGTCGGAAAATATTAACTGGAAAACTGAATACAGTAATGAAAATGCAGAAGAAAAGTGGTCTGAGCATTGTTCGAAACGTGCATCAAACGAAGAAATATATAATTCATACAGCAATTTCTGATAAGGTGATAATATGCTCATAATAAAAAATCTTACAAAAAAATACGGAAGATTTACTGCATTAAACGATATCACAATTACCCTCGGCAAAGGTGTTTACGGAATACTTGGTGCGAATGGTGCCGGAAAATCAACATTTCTTAATCTTATAACCGATAACATAGAACGTACTTCAGGGATGATACTGTATGAAGGAAAGGACATACTTTCACACGGCAGCAGGTTCAGAAAAAAAGTCGGATATACTCCGCAGCTTCAGGGTATGTATGAAGATTTTTCTGCAGGGCAGTTTATGCGGTATATCGGCTCGCTGAAGGGAATGAGATACGGTAAATGCAGAAAACAAACCAGAGAACTGCTTGCGCTTGTGGGACTTGATAAGGTCAGTCACAGAAGACTCGGTTCGTTTTCCGGAGG
Organism: uncultured Ruminococcus sp.; assembly: GCA_945876405.1. Classification (GTDB taxonomy): domain Bacteria; phylum Bacillota; class Clostridia; order Oscillospirales; family Ruminococcaceae; genus HUN007. Next base: position 1,131 of record CAMCOJ010000169.1, on the reverse strand, counting down.
CATGCGGCAGCGTGTTCTCCTTGCTGCAGCAATGCTCGATGACCCGGAGATACTTATCCTTGATGAACCGACAGCCGGACTTGATCCGGAGGAGAGAATACGATTGAGGAACCACATCGCAGAGATTTCAGAAAACCGGACAGTACTCCTTGCAACTCATGTAGTTGATGATATCGAGTGTATAGCGAACAAGGTTATACTTATGAAAAAAGGAAAACTTCTGAGGTTTGACTCACCTTCAGCACTGATGGACGAGATTGCCGGCAAGGTCGGGGAATATCACGGTACTTTTGAAGAAGTGTGCAGGCTTAAAGAAAAATACGGAAAAGGACAGACGATAAGAAGGAGAGAGGGATTTATCTTCCGTGCGGCGGAGGAAAATCTTCCGGAGAGTTTTGAACGTGTAAGCGATATAACGCTTGAGGATGTGTATCTGTTTTATGCGGAGGGACGAGCATGAGTGAATTTATCAGAGTTTACAGAAAGAGAAATATACTTCTGATAGTGATTTTTGTTATACTCAATGCCGGACTGTTTCTTCTCTCATGTTCAGCGGAAAAGGAAATAACATTAACGGGTGATGAACTTCAAAGCTATGTGGATGGTTTTGAAGAATATTATGATAAAATAAAAAACAGCAGCGAGACCATGCTTTCACTTAATATGTACAGGAAGGGATTTGCCTCAGACAGCATAAAGAAAACTGCAGAAATATATGCTGAGAACGACATACAGAATATCCGATACGGAGATAACAGGGGAACAGTACTGTTTCTGCAGTACAGCCTTTCCGATATTTTCCTTGCAGCATTTATGATGATTATTTCTGCAGATATGCTGAGTGAAAGGAAAAAAGGGCTTGTAAAGGCAGTAAGAAGTACGAAATCCGGACGCGGGACTCTTTATTTTTACAGAATAATCATTCTCGGATTTTCGGCTGTGCTTATGACAATTCTGCTTTACGGCGGGAACTATGCTGCTGTACTTGCGAAGTTCGGAGTTACGGATACTCTTAGAAATATACAGTCTCTTCCGGAGTTTATGCAGTGTCCGTACAATATTTCAATAAGAGAATACATATTCAGAATCTGTCTCTTATACACATCTGACGCTGCCGACGATACTCCTTGT
>CAMCOJ010000168.1 GCA_945876405.1 uncultured Ruminococcus sp. | reverse complement strand
CACAAGGAGTATCGTCGGCAGCGTCAGATGTGTATAAGAGACAGATAAAAGGCAGCAGTGCTTTCTGGTTTGGCTTCTCCATAGGTTCCCCGCCAAGAACGGTCAGGCCCCTGATATATGATGGTTCCATGAGTGAAATAATCTCATCCTGAATTTTTTCATCAAAAATATCTCCATAGTCAAAATCCCAGGTTTCCGGATTAAAGCAGCCTTTGCAGTGATGTGTGCAGCCGCTGACAAAAAGCGACACCCTGACTCCGGGACCATTGGCGACATCGCGTTTCTTAAGCTGAGCGTATTTCATATTATAAATGCAGCACTCTTTCCTTTATTTCTTTGGTTTTTCCTGTATTCCAGAAGTTTTCACCGAGGTATCCGCATGTTCTCCTTGTAACTGTAAGTCTTGAACGGTCCTTGTTATGACACTGAGGGCATTCCCATTCGTTATCGTCATTTATAATTATCTCTCCGTCAAATCCGCATGAATGGCAGTAGTCAGACTTTGTGTTGAACTCAGCGTACTGGATATTGTCGTATATAAATTTTACCATATCCTTGAGAGCATCGAGATTTCCTGTGATATTCGGTATCTCAACATATGAAATACATCCGCCTGTTGAAATCTTCTGGAACTGACTCTCAAACTCAAACTTTTCAAATGCGTCAATCTTCTCACGGACATCAACATGATATGAGTTTGTGTAATAACCCTTGTCTGTTATATCTTTTATATCACCGAATCTCTGTTTGTCAATTCTTGCAAATCTGTAACAGAGACTCTCTGCAGGTGTTCCGTACAGTGCAAAGCCAATTCCTGTACGCTCTCTCCAGCGCTCAGTGGCTTCCTTCATATGATTCATAACTTTCAGGGCAAATTCTTTTCCTTCAGGAGTAGTATGACTTACACCCTTCATAAGTTTTGTGACTTCATAAAGTCCTATGTAACCCAGAGAAATACTTGAGTAACCTCCGTGCAGAAGCTTGTCAATCTTCTCACCCTTGTCAAGACGTGCAATTGCGCCATACTGCCAGTGGATAGGACTCACATCGGAAAGAGTTCCCTCAAGTGCCTTGTGTCTGCACATAAGAGCCTCAAAACAAAGTTCAAGTCTCTCGTCAAATATACGCCAGAACTCATTTTCATTTCCGTTTGCCACAATGCCTATCTGCGGAAGGTTAATACTTACAACACCCTGATTGAAACGCCCTTCAAATTTGTATTCGCCGTTTTCGTCCTTCCATGGTGAAAGGAAACTTCTGCATCCCATGCAGCTGAATACATTTCCCTCATAGTTTTCCCTCATCTTCTTTGCAGAAATATAGTCAGGGTACATTCTCTTTGCCGAACATTTTACTGCAAGCTCTGTGAGATAATCATACTTTCCGCCTTTGAAGCAGTTGTTTTCATCAAGTACATAAATAAGCTTAGGGAACGCAGGAGTAGCATTTACACCAGCCTCATTCTTGATTCCTTCATATCTCTGTCTGAGTATTTCCTCTATAATCATTGAGTTTTCCTCAACGTACTCATCATTATCGTCAACGTGGAGGAAAAGTGTTACAAAAGGCGCCTGACCGTTTGTGGTCATAAGTGTATTAATCTGATACTGAATTGTCTGAACGCCTGATTTCAGTTCATCGCGAAGTCTGCTGTCAACAATTTTGTTTATTGTTTCGTCATCAAGGGTATCAGCAAACTGATTTTTCATGTCACGAAGATACTTGTCTCTGCTCCTTCGGAGATACTTTCCGAGATGAATCATATCAACTGACTGTCCGCCGTACTGATTGCTGGCTACAGCTGAAATGATCTGAGTCATTACAGTACATGCAACCTGAAAACTCTTCGGAGACTCTATCATCTTTCCGTTCATCACTGTGCCGTTGTCAAGCATATCACCAATGTTTATCAGACAGCAGTTGAAGATAGGCTGAATAAAGTAATCAGCATCATGAAAATGAAGAATACCCTGATCATGAGCCATGGAAATTCTCTCAGGAAGAAGCATTCTTCTTGTAAGATCTCTTGAAACCTCACCTGCAATATAATCTCGCTGTGTTGAAGCAAGGATAGTATTCTTATTTGAATTTTCTTCAGCAAGTTCTTTGTTTTCGTTCTTGATGAGCTTGAGAATAGATTCATCAGTTGTGTTCGCCTTTCTGAGAAGAGCTCTCTGATAGCGATAAATTATGTACTTCTTTGCAAGTGTATACTTGTCCTGTCTGACAAGTTCACTCTCAATCATGTCCTGAATCGTCTCTACATTAAGAACTTTGTTTTCAGCATATTTTTCAATATACTTTACGATGTTTTCGATTGAATTGTTTTCAACCTTTTCATTGTCCGGAACTTCAGCATTAGCCTTCTTTATGGCCCTGACAATCTTAGATTTGTCATATTCCGTAACTCTTCCGTCTCTCTTCTGAACCTTCATTTAGCAGCAGCTCCTCTATATATTGTGGTTTGAATCAAACAACCACCTAAATGTTGTGTTATTATAATACATCATTCACGGACATTTGTCAAGGGAATTTTCTGGAGATTATATACATGAAATGTCACAACTGGCACCCCAGAAAATGTCAACACACACAAAAATCATGGTCTGAACAACTCAGGACCATGATTTACTGGTATATAAAATTTTATTGTTTTTTTTAGGCGTTTTGCCCATTACGAAAAGAGAGTTTATACTCCTTCAACTTCTGCAGCCTTTGCAAGTGCAGCGAGATCATTTTTCCATTTTTCACCGTTACTGCTCTGATTCTTCGGACGGTTTTCTGACTTACCGTTTGACGAAATCTCTACCTGCCTGGTAAGTGCCTCAAGATCATCCATAGCCCAGTTATCCCCGCCTGATGCGCCTTTTTTACGGTTCTCATGAACCGGCTTAGCACGTTCAGCTGACGGAACAGAAGCTAAATATTCGTCAAGGGATTTTTTATCAAACATAGTTTTGCTGTAATCATCAATCTTCCTGTCTGCATCTTTCACAGTCTTACTGAAGTTTTCCTCGGCACTGCTGACAGCATCCGCAATAACTTTAAGATTTTCCTTAAGTTTGTCAAGATCAGCCCTGAATGAAGTCCTGATTTCTTCAGAAATCCTGTCAAGCCCACCTGCTTTATTTATTACTTCATTCTTCACATCTTCAACTGACTTTTCAGCGTTATCAACTATTTCCTTAGCCTTACGGTCTGCTTCTTCAAGTACCTTGCTGCTTCTTTCATCAGCTTCCTTAGTCTTTGTCTGAGCAGCAGCCTCTGCATCACTGATAATTTTTTCAGCCTTTTCCTTCGCTTCTTCTGAAAGCTTATCTGCAGCTGCCTGTGCCTCAAGTGTAATCTTCTTTGCTGTATTCTGAGCTTCAATAAATACGTTTCCTATATCAAATGAACTCTTGAATTCGGACTCTGATACTGCAGGAGTTTCTTTTGCCTTCTTAAGATCAGAATCAAGTTCCTCAACCTTTTTCTTAAGTTCAGCAATTTCCTTATCCTTTGACTGAACAAGACTTTCTTTATTCTGAATAAGTTCATCCTTTTCAGAAATCTTCCTGTTAAGTTCTGCAATCTGTGCACTGTTGTCTTCAGACAATCCGGAAGATCCTGACGGTGAAGAAACTATACTGCCTGAGCCTCTCTCAGCTTCGTAAAGCATCTTTTCACTCTGTCTTGCTTTCTTCTCTGACTGCAAGGCCTCTTCAAGTTTCTTGAGTGTTATCGTTGTTGAGTTGAGCTTGTTTTTAAGTGTCTTAACCTCTTCATCAAGTTCGGCCTCACGTGCACCGCCTGCTCCGCCTACGGATGAGGCTTTCTTTGCTGAAGCAAGATTTTCTTCGGCATCTCTAAGCTTGTCATTTGCTTCCTCAAGCTCATTCTCAAGAGTCTGTGTCTTCTCAGTAAGCTTGTTTATTTCTTCTACAAGATTTTTGATATACTTATCAACATCTTCTTTTATGTAACCCTTTGTAAATCCGTTTGTTTCCCTTAATATACCTAAATCGTTCTTATCACTCATATTTTATTTCCTCCTGAATGAAAAATGCTTCAAAAGAGCAGCTTCCGATAATCATAATACTATATACTATTATAACATATATTACATCATTTTTACAACACCAAAAACTTACCAAGCTTTCAGAAAATCAATTGTTGGTTATGTACAAATTAACAATGTGATTTAACAACAAAACGCACGATTTGTACCGTGCGTTTCTTTATAATATTCTATAAGAATATTTTATTTTTTATTGTCAAGAATCTTGAAGATAGCGTCAAGATCATCTTCATCAGATGAACTGCTGATTGATGAGGAAATCGGAGATGATTTCCGAACCGGTGTCTTTACAACAGGAGCTTCATCAACAACCGGTGATGATACTACTGGTTTTTCCTGAACCGGTGTAATTACACTCTTTGGTTCGCCAAATCCTGCAGCGATAACAGTGATTCTCATTTCGTCCTGCATATCTTCCTTGAATGCAGTACCAAAAATAAATTCAACGTCATCAGCTGCTGTATCAGTAATCATCTTTGTAGCTGTATCAACATCTTCTGCAAGTACATCCTCTGACATAGCAATATTGATAAGAAGTCTGTTAGCCCCTGAAATTGATGTTTCAAGAAGCGGGCTTGATATTACTGCCTTTGCAGCATCTGTTGCCTTGTCCTTACCCTGACCATGACCAATAGCCATATGTGCATAACCTGCACCCTTCATAATTGTAGAAACATCAGCAAAGTCAAGGTTGATAAATCCGTCATCTGTAATAAGGTCAGAAATGCTCTTTACACCTGTTTTGAGAATATCATCAGCAAGTGAAAATGATTCTCTCATCGTAAGAGGCTTCTCAAAACCAACAAGAAGCTTTTCATTAGGGATAACAATAAGAGAGTCAACATACTTTCTGAGTTCCGCAATACCTCTTTCAGCCTGAAGCATCTTCTGTTCTCTTTCAAAAAGAAACGGCTTTGTTACTACGGCAACTGTAAGAATATCCATCTCCTTTGCTATCTGAGCAACAACAGGAGCTGCACCTGTTCCTGTTCCACCGCCCATGCCAGCTGTAATAAATATCATATCAGCATCTTTAAGAGCTGCTGCAATCTCTTCCTTGTTTTCTTCAGCTGATCTCTCTCCAACCTCTGGTTTGTTTCCGGCACCTCTGCCTCTTGTGAGCTTTGAACCAATCTGAATCTTTGAAGTTGCCTTTGAATTTCTGAGAGCTGCTGCATCTGTATTTATTGCTATGTACTCGATATCGGTAACACCTGAATCAGCCATACAGTTAAGGGCGTTTCCACCGCCACCACCGACACCTATTACTTTTATATTTACTTCCGGATCATATGCATCGTTTTCAAAAACAAAACCTGCCATTTTAATACTCCTCTCAATTTATATTTCATGAAAATTTAATTCAGTAAAAATTAATCCC
>CAMCOJ010000167.1 GCA_945876405.1 uncultured Ruminococcus sp. | reverse complement strand
GTACGTACGGTGCAATGAGAGGGGCGAGGAAATTTTCCTCCCCCTACTCTATTGGAGTTTGGAAAAATATTGAAACGGTGTCATTGAAACCACACCTGAAAAATTTGAAATTCTCCACTATATGTCCGTAGCGGAACTAACGGTCAGAAAATAAATGCATCAAAGATAGATACAGTCTATATCATGCTATAGAAAACAAGTACTTTACAATTCCTATAGGAATGGTATAATATAAACACAGGATAAAAGCAAAGACTGGAGGACAATGGCATGAAACAGATAATCTGCTTTGGTGATTCAAATACATACGGATATATTCCCGGAACAGGAAAGAGATATCCATGGGGAGTTCGGTGGACCAGCATTCTTAATGAAAAGCTTGGATCTGAAAATTACAGGGTAGTGGAAGAGGGACTGTGCGGAAGGACAACTGTGTTTGAAGATCCGCTGAGAGACGGTCGCTGCGGAGTAAAGGCATTTCCGGCTGTACTTGAAACACATGCTCCGTCAGATACGGATGTGGTTGTCATAATGCTTGGAACCAATGACTGCAAGAGTGTATACGGTGCTTCTGCTGAATTTGTCGGAAGGGGTGCTGCACGGCTTATAAGACAGATAAGAGCATATTCTGAAAAAGTAAAAGTTCTTCTTGTTTCACCTATTCATCTTGGTGAAAAAGTCTGGCAGAAGGATTATGATCCCGAATTCAATAAGAATTCGATAGAAGTTTCACGGAAACTTGCTGATGAATACAGGAAAATAAGCGAATCTGAAAATGTATTTTTTCTGGACGCTTCACAGTATGCATCGCCGAGTGAAACAGATCAGGAACATATGGACGAAGACGGACATCGCCGCTTTGCACAGGCGATATACGATAAGATCAGAAATATAGCATAGTATTACAGGAGGTGATCCGGTTGGATTACAGAATTGCAGTGGCAACATCTGATGGCGTTAATGTAAACGGGACATTCGGAGCAGCGGACAGTTTTCTTATTTATGAAGTAACAGGGGGAAAATACAGCCAGGGTGAAAGAAGGGTTTTTTCCGGAAATGAAGAAACCTTATCTGGCTGCAGTGAGAAAAACGGAGCATGCGGAGGAAATCACGGCGGCTGCGGAGGTGCTCATTCCGGTGGCTGCGGCGGAAATGTGCATTCGGAAAAAGTTGAATTAATATCTGACTGCAGAAGCGTGGTATGCACAAAGATTGGTTTTCACGTTCAGAAGCTGCTTGAGAAAAAGGCGATATCTGCATTTGATGTGGATTGTTCAGTTAAGGAGGCACTGGATAAGATTACATCGTATTACAGGCGTATAGATAAAAACTGATATACCGTAAACTGAAACAGCCGCAAATCCCATATGCCCGGATTTGCGGCTGTTTTTTACAGTTTTGTTTTTATCTCCGGAATCCCCCTTGAAAAACCACTGCAAATAAGTTATACTGAGAATAAACCAATCCGGAATAACAGCGAATTTCCGGCAAATGATAAGAATTGCAGACTAAAATAACGGAGGTAATAATTTTGGATATATACAGTGAAGCAAAAGCTATAAAAGATGAGGCGATTGAAAACCGAAGATTTTTTCATAAAAATGCTGAAGCAGGACTTGATATGCCCGCTGCGCAGGAATACGTGATTAACAGGCTTAATGAATACGGGCTTAAACCGGAAAAATGCGGACACGGAGTAACTGCACTTCTGGGTAGAGGTACACCTGTTCTGCTGCTGCGTGCGGACATGGATGCACTTCCGATGGAGGAAATGAGTGGTGAGGAATTTGCCTGTACAAACGGAAATGCTCACGCCTGCGGTCACGATTTTCATGCTGCAATGCTGCTTGGTGCCGCGAAGCTTCTGAAGGAAAGAGAATCAGAACTTAAGGGTACGGTAAAATTCATGTTTCAGCCTGCGGAGGAAACCTTTGAGGGAAGCCGCGATATGATTGAAAACGGGATACTGGAAAATCCTCATGTGGATGCAGCACTGGCCTTTCATGTGGCTCCGGGTAAGATGCTGCCCGGATTGTTTATGTACAACAGCGGCAAAGTTATGATGAATTCCGTTGACGGATTTCGCATAGATATCAGGGGAAAAGGCGGTCACGGAGCATATCCGAATCTTTCTGTTGATCCTTTGCGTATTGCGGTACGGATATACACGGAGCTGGAAGCTCTTATTGCACGGGAGGCAAATCCGGAGAAGACCTGTGTGCTGACAGTGGGTCAGATACACGGAGGAAATGCGGCAAATATTATTCCGGATTCTGCATTTATGGAGGGGACGCTCAGAACAAATGATAAAGAAGAAAGGGAAAAACTTGTACGCAGGATAGCTGAGGTTTCTCAGGAAATTGCAGCTTTGTGCGGGGGAAGTGCGTCAGTTACAAAACTTTCTGATGTTCCGCCTCTTGTCTGTGACAGTGAGCTTACTGAAAAAATGGCTGGTTATATGAACGAACTTGGCATTGCCAGACCGGTACCTGATATGAAAGCGAACGCATCAGAGGACTTTGCTTCTGTTGCTGAGAGAGTGCCTTCCGTATTTATGTATCTGTCTGCAGGTTTCGATGATGAACGCGGAGACTATTCAGCACACAATCCGAAGGTACGCTTCAACGAAGATGTTCTGCCGCTGGGAATCGCAGCCCTTGTACACTGCGCGGTTCGCTGGCTTGAGGATAACAGGCGGTAAATTCAGGAATCACTCCCGTAGTAATGTTTGACTTTGTATAGGGCATATGTTATAATTTTATTGAAACTTTGAGCCAGATAAACCGAAACGTTAGTATGCATTCTGAAATCAGAAACGAAGGGAGAAAGGCAAGTGAAAGTGTTTAACACAACTGCTGTGTGTGCCGGCGAAACATTATATGCTTAGCTTTAATTTTAATTTGAAAAAGGAACAGGGAATCAAAGAAATAAAGATTGGAAACAAGATTCTGGTTGAAGCGACACTGTAGAGCCGGATTTCGTTAAATATCATAGTGAAAGTCAAAGTATAAACTGGTGATTCTATGAAAAAAATTTATGTAATGTATAAAGATGAACTTATTTCAAAAATTGAATATGATTATCCTCAGAACAAAGTAACTGTTGAAAACTATATTGATGAACCTGTTCTTCTGCCGTTTGGAATAAATACTTCACCAACAATTGAAGATCTGGAATACTACCTTGAGAGCAGATGTTTTCCACGTGACAGAGTTAACTGTAAGGAACTTCTTAAGCTCCTTGATGTTCAGTGCTACGATCCGATGGCTATAGTAAGAAAGACTCACGGCGTTCAGAATGAGGACTACTGCTGGCTGAAGTTCGGAGACGATGACAGGACGGTGTATGAAGATGTCAGATTTCGTGATTAATGTAAATGACACCTCCACAGTCAGAAGTGCCACATCAAGTAAAGGCAATCAGAAAAAATGGCGCATATCAGAAAAATGGATAAAAGCTGATGACCTTGGTTATGAAGGACTTTCTGAAACAATCTGTTCAAGACTCGCCGATGCACTGAAATTTCCCTACGGAGTAGTAAAATATTCTCCGTGTATCATTTATGACGAGAACAGAATGCAGAATATGACGGGTTGTTTTTCGGATTCGTTTATAAATAACCTTAATGAGATAACCCTTGGAAGACTGATGAAAAATTATTTTGATACAGATATTGCAGAGTATCTCGACAGAAATATTTCTACAGAAGAGAAGGCAGAATATATTGTAACCAGACTTTCTCATTTAAACGGACTTGCGGATGCAGGAAGATATCTGTCTGATTTGTTTTTGTTTGACAGAATTGTGCTTAATGAGGACAGGCATTATCACAACATTATTTTTCTTTATGACAGAGAACGTTTTTACTATGCTCCGTTATTTGACTGCGGGGCAGCTCTTCTTTCAGATGTTTCATACGATTATCCGATGGTTACTCCGTTAAGTATCTGTCTCAGAAATGTAAAATCCAAACCTTTCAGTAAATCCTTCACCAGACAGAGTGAAGTGTTCAGTCAGAAGTATGGAAACAGCTTTTCAATTCGCTCTGCAGCAGTAAAAATTTCAGATTTATATAACTATTACAGCAGTGAAATGATAAAAAGAGCGGCTGATGTAATTGTCAGTCAGTACAGAAGAATAGATTCTGGATTAAATATAAGTTTTGAATAAATCCGGGGGTAGCAAGAATGAATAAAAAAATCCTCACTGAATGCACTCTCTGTCCGCGTGAATGCGGAGCGGACAGGTATAAATCCACCGGATACTGCAGTGCTCCGGCAGAGGTAACTGCAGGGAGAGCGTCGCTTCATATGTGGGAGGAACCGTGTATTTCCGGGGAGAGCGGATCGGGTACTGTGTTTTTCTCAGGCTGCCCGTTAAAATGCATCTACTGCCAGAACTATGCCATTTCCGACTGCAGCAGCGGGATCAGAATAAGCGATGAAAGGCTCGCTGAGATATTTATTGAACTGCAGGACAACGGTGCGAATAATATAAATCTTGTAACACCGACACATTATACTTTATCGGTGATAAATGCCGTAAACTCCGCAAGGGAAAAGGGCTTGAAAATCCCTGTTGTCTACAACTGCAGCGGATACGAAAAGGCAGAAACAGTTGAAATGCTTAAAGATACAGTTGATATCTATCTGGTTGATTTCAAGTATATACGCAGGGAAACGGCACAGCGTTATTCATCTGCACCGGATTATCCTGAGACTGCTAAAAAGGCACTTGAATATATGTTCAGGCAGGTGGGAAAACCTGTATTTGATGAAAACGGTATTATGACAAAGGGGATTATCGCAAGGCATCTGATTCTGCCGGAGCATGAAGAGGAAGCAAAGGAAATAATCGGATATCTTTTTGGTACATACGGTAACGATATTTTTATAAGCATAATGAATCAGTATACTCCGGTAAGGCATTTTGATGATTATCCGGAGCTGAACAGAAGAGTCAGTGCGGAAGAGTATGACCACGTCATTGATTTTGCAGTTGATATCGGAGTTGAAAATGCATTTGTCCAGGACGGCGAAGCGGCATCGGAGAGTTTTATTCCCTGCTTTGACGGACGCGGCATACAGAAAGGAACAAGGTCCTGTTGAATAAGATTTGGAATCATTTTATAACAATAACCAGACACAGAAATAAAGTCCTTGCCCACTGCTTCCGTGCGGGTATCCCTGTTCAGGGTCTGCTGCACGACCTGTCAAAATATTCTCCCTGCGAGTTTATGCAGGGATGCAGATTTTATCAGGGTACACGTTCACCACATGAAGCCGAGCGTGAAACCTATGGCTTTTCGTATGCGTGGATGCATCATAAGGGCAGAAACAGGCATCATTTTGAATACTGGACTGACTATGATTTTAAAACAAGAAAACTTATGCCGGTGAGGATGCCGGTTAAGTACTGTCTCTTATACACATCTCCGAGCCCACGAGACAGGCAGAATCTCGTA
>CAMCOJ010000166.1 GCA_945876405.1 uncultured Ruminococcus sp. | reverse complement strand
ACTAACTATTTGAATTGTAATTGGTTTTTGGAACGCGCATAATTCAACGTTAACCGTTGTTTCATGCTGCTTTGATAATGTTTCTTTTAATGTCGTTCATCATCTTGTTAGGATCATATTCAACATTATTCTTAAGTACTACGAAAAGAATTCTGATGAGCTTACAGCTGATTGCTATTATTGACTGTTTTTTCTTCAGAGGATTGTCTTCTCGTGTGGTGTAGTAATGATGCAGCTCTGCAAATTCGGGGTTCTTCGCGACCAGAGGCATCGCTGCCTGAAACAGTATCTTTCTTAACAGTGCTCGCCCACGCTTACTAATCATTGTCTTGCCTTTATTCTTGCCTGAGCTGCATTCTCTGAGTCCAAGACCTGCAAGCTTCTGAATTTGCTTAGGTGAATCGAATCTGTTAATATCACCGATTTCTGCCAGAAAGCATGCTATCGTGATGATTCCTACACCCTTTATCTTTTCTGCTTTTTCAACAGCCGGAATACTGCGGCATAATGCTATCATTCTTGCTTCTATCTCTTCAAGATTAGCCTTCAGTCTTTCATATGTCTCCAGTATCATAGCTATTGTTATTCTTGCGGAATCAAGTCCTTCTGTAACACCGACACTACGTTCAGCAGCCTCACACAAGCTCCTGGCTCTATTCATACCGACTGCTCGCAATTTCATGTCTCTCCAGATTTTATTAATTCCTTCGGCTCCGGTTTCTTTCACATCACATGGCAGTGGCGTCTGTTTCATTACTGCTATGCTACTTTTCACTGTTATGTCGCCGAATACTTTTTTATACTCTGGGAAGTACTTATCCTCCCATTTGTGTATCTGATTTTTGGCACTGTTTACGTCCTTCAGAAGCCTTTCTCTGTAACCACATAATTCTCTTAATTCTGCGTAAATCTCTTCAGGGATATATGGTTCGAGATATCTTCCGTCTCGTACAAGTCCTGCTATTGTTTTTGGATCCTTCTGATCCGTTTTGGTTTGTATATTGTCATCCAGCTCCTTTGAACACTTTACATGATATGGATTAACAAGAACAAGCTTCATTCCTGCTTTTTTCAGATATTCCCCAAGATTAAACCAATAGTGTCCTGTTGGTTCTATTCCAACTATTACATCGGTTTTCTGATGATTCTTCATTATTCTTGATACCCAGTCATTAAACTTTTCAAAGCCTTCTGCGTCATTCGTAAAAGCAAGCGCTGTCTTTACATAGCTCTTTTTTATCAAGCTGTTGCTTTCTGCCCACAGTTCTATGCCTCTCCAGTCAAATCCTCTGGCATAATGTGTTTCACTTGCGATATCAATTCCTATTACTAAAGTGTTCTCAGTTACTTGACTTATCTTCTCATTTTGTGTACAATTCATATATGGACCTCCGGTTTAATAGTTGTGTCATAAGCTGTCAACTTACACTTCTATTATATCGGAAGGTCTTATTTTTTTCAAACCTCATTTTTGTTCATTACAGGAATGCTTTCAAATGAAGAAGACCGGCAGTATTATAACCAGTATGAAGCCTACATGAGCCAGATAGGTCAGAATGATATTGATACAAGTACATATAAAAACTACGGTTATACAGATGCACAGATAGAAGCAGAACTTGAAAAAAACAATGCAAAAATATCAGAAATATATTATTCTACTCTGAAAGGAATCAATGAAAGCATTCAGCAGTATGAAAATGAGATAGACAAGCTTGAGATTCAGAAAAATGCAGTTGCCGGAGGACAGTCTGAATATCAGATAACCGCAGCAGCTTCAGGTATTGTTCATATGATGAATGACTACAAGGAAGGCATGGTTGTACAGGCAGCCGGAGCAGTAGGAAGTATTGCAAGTGAAAATGATGAATATATCGTAACGGCATATCTTGGAGTAAATGACCGTCCGAGAGTAAATCCGGGAGATGAAGTGAATATTGAGGTAGCAGGTCTTGCACAGAACGTTTATGGAAATATTCACGGAACACTTGTTTCAGTAGAGAGCGATATTACATCCAGTCAGGACGGAAAAGAAACTTACTTCAAATCAAAGATAAAGGTGGATGAACCATATCTAATCAGCAGTAAAGGAAATAAGGTCAATATATCAAACGGTATGGCGGTAGAAGCAAGAATAATATATGATGAACTGTCGTACTTTGATTACTTCCTTGAATCAGTCGGAATACTAACGAGGGAATAACTTATGAAGAAAATAACGAGTCTGGTATTATCTCTGATGCTTGTATGCTGTTCCGGAAATGCAGTATCAGCAGAAAATTCGGAGGAAAAAATATTATCGGATGATATAATAAATGAAAGCGAACAGCAGACAGAAGTAACAGAGATACAAACCGAACCTGAAATAACAGAAATTTCATCAGAGACAGAAATATATGAGCCGGTAACAGAGGAGAATACAGTAACTGAAATACCGGCAGTAAATGACAATGAAATTAAAATGCCGGAAACAGAATATGTAGCAGTAGAAGATATCGTTGTTTCAGAGTTCAAGGACAGCATGTATGTTGATGAGACACAGAACTTATCTCCGACAGTTTTTCCACCCGATGCAACAGAGCAAAGATTTACATATTCAACTTCAAATCAGTCTGTAGCCCGTATAGACAGGCTTGGAAAAATTACTGCAGTCGGAGGAGGAACATGTTATGTCAATGTTGAATGCGGAGGATTAAAAGTAAGCTACAGCCTTAGAGTAAAGATAAAAACTGAAAGCATAAGCGTAAAGAGCAGGTACATAGTTTTAAAGCCGGGACAGCAGTTCGGACTTGAAGCAAAAGTATCACCTCCGGGAGCTTCACAGATGATAAAGTATAAGTCACAGAATGAAGATGTTGCATCTGCGGACGAAAACGGAATCATAACAGCCAATGATAACGGAAGTACGTCGATAGTGATCTCCAATGAAGACTATACAATGTCGGTAAATGTTATAGTAAACACAGACGGAAAAGTGAACGCTGATGACAGCAAAACAAATGATATTAACGACAGCAGCATTAGGTCCCAGGATAAGCTTGCGGAAAAGATAAGGAATTCAGCAGAGGAGACAATAGTTGCTGGAAACGTGAAGAAAATATCATCTGAAGTACTGAGAGAACTGTATGGTACAGATAAAAAGCTTATAATAGAATGTGACGGATATGATATTTATCTGAACGGATGTGATATATCAAATGCTGAAAATGAACTTTTCACTGAACTTGATTTTACTGAAACGGATAAGGGAATAATGCTTAGTCAGAGTGAACAGTACAGACTGCCGGGAAAAATAAGTATTAAACTGAGGAACAGCAAATCAGACTACAAATACTTTTATATGTGCAGCAATGACGGAAAAAGTTTAAGAAAACTGAACGCTCTTTCCGGTGACAATACCTTTTCAATTAACAGCGCCGGTGATTATCTGCTGACAACCGAGCGTGCAGAATCATTCAGAATCAACATAGTATGGGTACTTGGAGCTGCCGGAGTTATTCTTCTTATGTCAGTTGTATATATTTTCACAAAAAGAAAATACTGGTTCTGGTAAGATCCAAATCTTTTGAGGATATGTTCCTGAGTATATACCTGAACAACTGTATCAGAAATTTCTATGTGCATACACTTGAAATTGAGGATATTTTTTTGTATACTTATAGTTAAAGCCATTGCGTTTCTTCTTTTGCATTCTTGCAGTCTGGTAGCTTTAAGGAAACACTGATTAAATCACGTCTTCGACTTGACGCACATTCTGCTTGCATATTTTCCGCCATCCGGCACAAAAACTCCTTGACATACGACAGTATGCCTGCGTCGTTTTTATACAGTCTGACGAAAAATCTGACTGCGCATCATGTACGCCAGACTTAATCAGTGCTTCCTTAAGAATACGCGAAATGCAATGGTTTTTCAATATCTATTTAGAAATTTTTATCGACCAATAGTGCGGATGGTTCAGCATTTTTGACCTATAATAACGAATAGTAGACTTTGAAAGTAGACTTTAAGTAACCTTTGTAGTATACTTAATCCAGGTGATAAAAAGGTGGTATAGCATGAATTTAGGAATAGAAAATGAATTTCAGGAATTTAAAGAAGGTCTTGGGCAATTGGATAAGGGTTTAAAGTCTATTACTTCTATGCTTAATAGACATGGTAAAGCCACAGTGTATTTTGGTGTGGATGATAACGGAGATGTATGCGGTTTATCAATTGGAAAGAATACATTAATGGATATTCGAAATAAGATTCGGGATAAAATTGAACCACGTATATTTGCAGAAATAGTTGAACTATCAGATGAGTTGGGCAGAAAGTACATCAAGGTTTCTGCTAATGGAGCAGATATCCCATATTCTTTTGATGGAAGATATTATATCAGAAACGTTTCATCTGATGAGCAGGCATCAAATGATATATTAAGAAAAATGTTAGCTACATCAGATTCTGATATTATCAGGCAAAAAACTTCTCCTAAACAAAATCTGACATTTAAAACATTATTTGCACTGTTATCAGGTGTCGGAAAACATCCGTCTGATACAGAAGAATTTTATGGTAATTATGGTTTGCTTACACGTGATGGTAAGTTTAACATTAATGCGTATCTTCTTTCAGATAATAATGATATTTCCATGAAGGTTGTCGTGTTTGAGGGTAAAGACAAGAGTGTTATGTCCAGACGAACAGAATACGGTAGTAAATGTTTATTATTGTCATTGGATGAAATTGCAGAATTCTTCAGTTCAATGAATGTCACAAGAGTAGATGTGAAAGGGACAAAAAGGAAGGAAAACGCTCTTTTTGATTATCCAAGTTTTAGGGAGGCCTGGATAAACGCATGTCTTCATAATGATTGGAACAATGCAATAGCACCATCTGTATATGTTTTTGATGATAGGATAGAAGTTGTTTCTTATGGTGGCATACCGTATACATTAACAAAAGAAGGTTTTTTCAACGGTACGAGTGTGCCGGTAAATAAAAGTCTTCTGTTTGTGTTTATAGCAGCTGGATATGCGGAACAGAGTGGTCACGGTGTGCCGACCATTGTTGATAGGTACGGACGAGGTGTATTTTCTTTTGAAGATGGAATGGTGAAGGTTACAATTCCATTAGAATTTGAACGTAATGAAGTTCAAGAACGAAAAAATGCAGATAGACAAAGAAAGGGATTAACCAGGAATCAAAAAAAGATTTATGACATTCTCTTCGAAGATGGTAAGAAATCTTTGCAGGAAGTTGCAGATGAGTCAGGACTTAGTCTTGCTGGCGTTAAAAAGATATGCTTAAAATTGCAGGAATATGGTATTTTAGAACGTTCAGGATCTAAGAAAGATGGGATTTGGATTGCAAAGTAGATGAGTTATGGTACTATCTGATTTGTTGGTATGTTTCGTGTGCAATTTTTGCCTGGTGTCTGTCTCTTATACACATCTCCGAGCCCACGAGACAGGCAGAAATCT
>CAMCOJ010000165.1 GCA_945876405.1 uncultured Ruminococcus sp. | reverse complement strand
CTGTTTTTCCTAAAAATTTGGATTAGGGTATTGACTTTTTATAGCTGGTCTTTTAAATATAATTTATATATAACGCAGAAGCGTATATATCATTTACTTCCATGATTTACTTATATCTTTCATTAGCTCGCAAAACCTTATTCTATTTTCTGCATTGTTTACTATATTACTATAGCTGACAAGATTCATAATCAAACGATAAACGAAAGTCCATTTTTTCAGTATATCCCAGTAATTGATTATTGAAGAAAGAATTGCGAGTATTTCAATTTCTTCTGGGTTTTCGTTAAACAGTCTGTAATGTTCTCTTAATTCACATATATCTCTATTTAGAGATGTTTTTTCCGCTTCACCAAGTTCATTCTCTTTCATATAGCTTTCCAGCATAAATATCATGGAATCTATATGTGAATCGGTGTTTGAGAAACTGTTAAATGTAGTAGGACGTGATAGAAGTTCATCATTTCTTGATATTACTGCTTTTGATGATGGCTCAATCGCTTGATTTATTACAAAACTGATTATTGGACGCAAATCACCTTGTCTGGGGTTGCCATCTTCTCCGATTGAAAAATACCACACAAAGTCCTGAATTGCTTGCGAGAGGTCACTATCTTCAGTGAAGATATGATTTGAAATAATTCTGTTAATATCACTATTTTCTGTAAGAAAACGTTCAAGTAAGATTTTCTCTACTATTGCAGATTCCGTGATGTTTTCAGTTTCAGATTTATCTTTAAGAATCCTATTTATCAAATCTGATTTTGCAAACGAAATCAATTTCTTTTCTGTTTCTGGTCTCATTTTAAACCTCTTTCAATTATTTATAGTTCAATCTTGTACTGAATATATTGTCCGCTTGTATCAAGCTGAATATATGCACTGTATTCTTTTTTATCTTTGGATTTTAGCTTATCAAAGTGAGAACGTCCAGTTCCGATAAGCTCTTTTGCGTGTTTGGCATCTAATTTGACACCTCTCCACTCAAAAAACTTTTCATCTTTTTTCAGATATACGTTGCAGCTTCTGTTTTGACCGGAAGCATTTTCACAATGAAAGCTGAATCTGTCCTCTATCGCCTTACCACCGCATTTAAAGCATTTGCAAAGCTCTTTATCAGCCTGACTGTTATCAAATTCTATTTTGAACTGAACGTAATCGCCACTGCTGTCTATTACTATATAACCATCAAACTTATTGCCTGTTTTGGCTTTCATTCCTTTTACGAAAGTTTTGCCATTCTTCATGAAGTCTGATACCATACTGTCTGTCAGCTTTATACCTTTCCATTCAAAGAATTTATCTTCAAACCTTAGTCCAAACTTGCAGCTTTTTTCAGCTCCGATAGCATTTTCACAGAAATATCCGAATTTTCCTGCATATACATCTCCACCACATTTCGGGCATTTTCCGAACGATTTTCTTTCCTGCTTCGGAAAAACATTCTTGCAGTTTTCCGGTATTTCCTTTGTACTGTCAAGAAGTTCTGCTATATACTGATAGATCTCATTCATAAATGCTTCAGGTGAATACTCGCCATGTTCCATTCTCTGAAGCTTTGTTTCCCATTCGACCGTCAGTTTCGGAGATTTTAAGCGTTCTTCAGATACGGTTATATTTTTTATACCAAATTCACTTGGAAATAGCTGCTTTTTCTTACGCTCGATATATGCTATACTTACGAGCTTTTCAATTGCAGCAGCTCTGGTTGCAGGAGTTCCAAGACCTTTCTTTTCAATATCTTCTCCACTTTCTATCTCATACATATTGTTTCCGGCTGTTTCCATAGCTGAAAGCAACGTATCTTCTGTATATGGCTTCGGAGGACTTGTCCAATGTTCGGCAACAACTGCCGATACCTTTTCATATACCTGACTTTCAGATACATTTGGTATAGATTTATCGTCAGGTTCTTTTTCTTCTGCTTCACCTTTGAGATTATTCTGTATTTCTTCAAAAACAGCTTTCCAACCTCTGTTTATATCAGTTCTTCCTGTTGCCTTGAATAAAACATTGTTGCTTGCAACATTTATCGCTACTGATTCATAAGTATATGTTTCAGCTGTTGCACAAAGCAAACGAGAAGCTATAAGATAGAGAATATTTCTCTTTGCTTCCGGTAATGCATTCAGATCGCAATCTTCAACTTTTTTTGTAGGCAGCAGTGCATGGTGATCTGATACCTTTGCATTGTTAATGGTAGAACGGATATTTGGTGTAAAGGATATATTGCGAGCAATAGGGAAATAGTTGCTTACTATTTCAAATATTTCTCCTGCTGTTGCTTCCATATCCTCAGTAATATAATTACTGTCGGTCCTTGGATATGTAACGAGCTTTGCTTCATATAGCTCCTGAACATAATCAAGTGTTTGCTGTGCCGAATATCCGAATTTTCTGTTTGCTTCACGCTGCAAGGTTGTCAGATCGTAAAGTTTCGGAGGTTTCTGGTTCTTAATCTCTCGCTTTACACTGTGAACGACTGCACTTGAGCAGCCATTCGCAATGCGTTCAGCTTCTTCTTTTGTTTCAAACTTGTCTGATGTTGCTATGAAATCACCACAATCAAGCTCAATGGTATAATACTTTTCTTTTACGAAATTCTTGACCTTATTATCTCGGTCAATAATCATTTTCAAGACCGGAGTCATTACTCGACCATAGTTCAGACCTTTTTTATGCGTTATCGGATTTTCAGGATACTCATAAAGATTGTTATATCTTCTTGAAAAGTTTATTCCGACAAGCCAGTCGGCTTTTGTCCTGCATAATCCTGCTTCATAAAGATTATCATATTCAGAACTGTCTTTAAGATTATTAAGTCCCTCTGTTATCGCACTTTCTTCAAGCGATGAAGTCCATAAACGTTTCACAGGCTTTCTGCAGCCGACCTTGTTATATACGAATCTGAATATACATTCGCCCTCACGTCCTGCATCGGTTGCACAAACAATTTCATCTACTCTGTTATCGTTCATAAGTGATTCGATTATCCTGAACTGTTCCATCTTATCTGGAGCAACTTCAAACTTCCACTCTGACGGACAAATCGGTAAAGGAAGATTCTTTCCGTAGACATCAGGTTCAGCCAGACCTACCAAGTGACCAAAGCACCATGTTACAATTGTGTTGTTTCCCTCACAGTATCCGTTTTTTGAAGTCATTCCACCGATAACAGCTGCTATTGTTTTCCCGACAGACGGCTTTTCAGCAACAATAAGTCTCATATCTTGTTTTCCTCCGTTTAATATTCCTTATCCTCGTCTATTTCCACTTCGTTAGCGTAATCATCTGACTGTGTATAATCATCATCATCAAAATCGTTGTTTCCACCTGACTTGTTAGGCTTTATTTTTATAAAATAATACCCAAGAACAACTACTGTACCAATAACAGCGATGATTATGTAAAGCGTAGCATTACTATTTTCTTTTTTCTGCTTAACCGGTTCCGTTACAACAGGTTCGCTTTCGATTTTCTTTTCTTTGACAGGTTCTGTTACAGCCGGAACTTTTCCGTCAGGATAAGCAATAGCGTTTAAATCAGCGATATCAACTTTATTTAAGAAATATACATTCTCATCACCACCGGAGTAGTCAATAACGATATAAAAAACACTTCCGTCCTTTGCGGAAACGGTTATGAACTGACGTTCATCATTTTTTGCTTTAACTTCCTCGATTAAATTTGCATTTCCCTGTGTTTGTGGAACTGCTTCTGTTGTTACAACCTGAGTTACGGCAGGAGTTGAGGCTGATGAACCGCCACCTCCTCCGCCACTACTGCCATTACTTTTATTTGCGTTTTCAGGAATTCTTGTAGCTGCTGCAAGTTTAGCTTTAAGTTCATCTATTGTCATAGTTAAATCTGACATTGACATTCCGTATTTTTCAAGCTGTCCTTGCAAATCTTCAATCTGCTTTTTTAATGCTTCTTTTTCCGGATCTAAAGTATCAGCAGGCTTTTCAGGCTGTGATTCCGGAGCTTCTGTTGTAATCGTAGTAGTAACTGTTGTGGTTACCTCTGTTTCAGTATCTTCTGTTATTTCTGAAACTTCTGTTTCAGCCGGCTCTGTTTCTCTTGCCCAGACATATATATCATCCTCGGCAAAAGTGCTTATGCCATTAGAGGATATTATCATGAGTGCAGCTAACAATGAAATTATTTTCTTCATTTTTCTTATATTCCTTTCTGCGTATTCATCTGATTATTTGCGATACTTGTTGAAGCAGTTTCATTTTCACTTTTTTTAGTAGGAAAACTATTACTGTCAATATTTTCTGTTCCCTCAGAAATCAGGTCATGAATTGTTTTACCGGAAGCCTTAAACTGAGAAATGATAAAATCATTTTCAAGATTCTCTATTTCCGTTTCCAGAGCCTTAATTTTTTCCTGAGTTGCCATAAGTTCTTCTTTTCTGAGTTTCAAGTTATCATTAAGCTTTTTATAACGGTCATTAAACATTTTCGCTGTTAATACTTTCATTACTTATTCCTCTTTCTTTTATGCGTTTGTTCTTTGCTTTTATAAGTTCGATAAACTTCTGATGAACGAGTGTTTCATCATATGGAATTACCATAATATCATCAGCAAGAAATCCATTACGGTCATTTATCAGTTCCGATAATGCTTTTGCCGATGTATATTTGCTCTTAAAAGCAATGCAAGGTATTCCAAGCTTTTTGCAAACACAAGGCATTGTGTTTTGTTCCTGATGTTGACTCATGCAACTAATACAAGCACACGGGGCATTGGAACTTTCCATTACATTTATCATAGTCATTCTGGTTAATGCTACTTTAAGCCGTTCAATCATTTTTTTACCTCCAGTCAATATAGATATACGGATTTAATTCGTTCCCTTTATCATCCACAAGTGATATTTTAATACCATCACCGGACGCTGCCGAACCGATAACTGTTTTCTTTTTTATGTTGCCATCAGACACATCCAGATTGATGTTATCAAAACTCATAACATACTTATTGGCTGAATTTTTGATTGAACAGCTATGGTCACCTGTTTTGGTCAGAACACCGTCACAAGGAGCTTTTATCTCCTGTCCGTTATTTGCCTGAACCGTCATTGAGTTATCCAGACCGTCAGAACCATCTACATCGGTATTATATCCTGCATGATCTGTAATGTTGAAAGGTTGTACGGGAGAAGAAAAAGAATAATGACCCAGATAGTAATTCAAATACATCTCATAGTTTTCCTTTTGTTTTTCATCAAGAGCATTGACACGTTCATTGATAATATCATCAAAGGATTTCTTTTCCTTTATTCCATACTCATAGGTTTTATACGTCATAGGTATGAGTTCTTCTTCCTGATAAACGTGTTTCCATTGCTCTATGGTTGGAGGATTATCAGGGAACAACAATGATAGCCTATGATGATGTAATTTCCATCTTGATTCAGGATCATTAAGTTTTTCACCATTATCGATGTAAACGTCGTTAATAAGGTCATATTCGTCCCATTCATATACACTAAC
>CAMCOJ010000164.1 GCA_945876405.1 uncultured Ruminococcus sp. | reverse complement strand
GAGGTAAGTATGATAAACATTATTTTAATAATATTACTGGTTGCTTTTTCAGCTATGTTCTCAAGCTGTGAAACAGCTTTTTCGACTGTAAACAAGATGCGTCTGAAAAACAATGCAGATCAGGGCAGTGCAAAAGCCGCAAAGGCTCTCAGGCTGGCAGAATCCTTTGACAATTCACTCACCACTATTCTCATAGGCAACAATATAGTCAATATTGCGTCCACTTCAATAAGCACAGTTTTGTTTACCGACCTCTTCGGTGCAAAAGGCGTCGGTATTGCAACCGTGGTTATGACAGTTGTTGTCCTTATTTTCGGTGAAATTCTTCCGAAAACATTTGCCAAGGAAAACTCAGAAAAATGTGCTTATTTCTTTGCCGGACCGCTGTCAGCTCTGATTGTTCTGTTTACACCGCTTTCATTTATTTTTTCTGCAATAAAAAATATTGTATCAAAACTGTATGCCAGTTCAGAAAAAACACCTTCAGTTACTGAGGATGAACTCAAATGTATTATTGATGAGATTGAAGAAGAGGGTGTACTTGAAGAATCCGAAAGCGACCTTGTAAGAAGTGCACTTGATTTCGATGAAACAATTGTCAGCGAGATTCTCACTCCTAGGGTGAAGATTGTAGGTGTCGAAATAAATTCTTCCATAGAAGAAATAAAAAATGTTTTTCTCACCGAAATGTACTCAAGACTTCCTGTCTATGAAAAAAATATCGACAATATTGTAGGTATTATAACGCAGAAGGACTTCTTCAAAATGATTTCTGAAAACCGCAGTGACATTCAGAACATTATTCAGGACGTTGTTTTTATCTCCGAATTCAAACTTATTAATGACGCTCTCCACGAAATGCAGCGTTCCAAAACCCATATGTCCGTAATTATAGACCAGTACGGCGGCACAAAGGGCATCATCACTATGGAGGATATAATCGAGGAACTGGTCGGCGAAATATACGATGAAAACGACGAAATAACTCCCCTTATGACTAAAATAAGCGATGATGTGTACGAGGCTTCAGGTGAGCTTACAGTCACCGAAATGCTTGAAACATTAGGGTATCCTGGAAACTACATAGCTACAAATGCAAATACCGTAAGCGGATGGATAATGGAACTCACAGGTCATATACCCGATCAGGGAGAGCTGATACAAAACGACTGTTTTGAGATTCGCATAACAGAAATGAACGGAAAGAAAATCTCAAAAATTCAGATAACACTTATCAAACCCGATTTCAGCGACCAGTCAGCTGAAGAATAAAAAAAGCAGGCCAAAAACCTGCTTTTTTTTATTTATATTTTTTCAATAGACATTGTAGCCACAGCATTAAGGCTAACATCAGCAGTAATCCCTGCCATGTAATTAAAATATCCCTGACAGGCAATCATTGCACCGTTGTCACCACACAGGGAAAGAGGCGGCATAAACAGTTCAAAGCCGTTTTCAGCACATGCTTTTTCAAGTGTACTTCTTACACCGGAGTTGGCTGACACTCCTCCTGCAAGGACAATTTTTTTGTATCCTAAGTCTCTTGAAGCTGCTATGGTTTTACTTACAAGTATTTCAGATATTCTGTTCTGAACTGATGCAGCCATGTCATTTACATTAATTGTCGTTTCTTTCTGGGAGGCATTGTGAACCATGTTGACAACAGCTGTCTTCAACCCTGAAAAACTGAAGTCATATTCACTTCCGGCAACCCGAGGCACCGGAAGATTATAGGTTTCAGGGTTGCCAAGTGCAGAGGCCCTGTCTATATGGACGCCACCCGGATACGGAAATCCAAGTGCTCTCGCGCACTTGTCAAAGCACTCTCCGGCAGCATCATCCCTTGTCTTTCCGACTATTCTGAACTTTGTATGGGAAAGAACCTCGATAATATGACTGTGTCCTCCACTTGCCACAAGACAAAGAAACGGTGGTTCAAGCCCGGGGTGTGCTATATAGTTTGAAGCAATATGTCCTGCGATATGATGAACCGGGACAAGTGGTTTTCCTGCTGCCATGGCAAGACCCTTGGCAAAGTTTACACCTACAAGAAGGGCTCCTATAAGTCCCGGTGCATATGTAACCGCGACTGCATCCATATCATCAAGGCTTTTTCCCGATTTATCAAGTGCTTCTCGTACAACACCAAGTATATTTTCACTGTGTCTTCTTGAAGCTATCTCAGGAACTACTCCTCCGTATTTTTTATGTTCTTCAATCTGAGTGGAGATAACTGATGAAAGTATTTTTGTTCCGTTTTCAGAAACGCTTGCAGCAGTTTCGTCACAGGAACTTTCTATACCAAGTATAAGCATTTATCTATCAACCTTTCGTTTAGTCATAAGAAGAGCATCCTCTTCAGGATTTCTGTAAAATTTTTTTCTTCTGCCTAATACAGTATAACCGAAATTTTTATACATTTCAATAGCATATTTATTACTTTCACGGACTTCAAGATTAATTTCCGTTACTTCATCCGGAATATTTTCCTCAATCCACTCAAGAAGGCTGGTTCCGATTCCCCTGCCTCTGAATTCAGGTATTACGGCAATTCTGTTTATATTTGCTTCGTCCAGAACATATGAAACCGCTGCAAACGCAGCAATCTCACCAGTTTCCGTGTCAACAGCAACAGGAACAAGTTCAGTGCTGCTGAATATACTTCCCAGATATGATTTTTCGCTCCATGAATCACCGAATATACGGCTGTCATATTCATGAAGGATGGCAGCCTCTTCCTTATGTGCATAACGAAACGTTAAATCATCCCTTTGCATCATACCATGTCCTTCCTTTGTTTACTTCTGCTATAAGCGGAATACTCAGACTGGCCGCCTTTGTCATTTCCTCTTCAATAATCTGTCCGGCTCTCTCAGCGTCTGCTTCGGATGAATCCACAATAAGTTCATCGTGCACCTGCAGAATAAGCTTTGCATCAAGTTTTTCTTCCTTAAGTCTCTCATAAACACTGACCATAGCAATTTTTATTATATCCGCCGCTGTCCCCTGAACAGGTGTATTCATAGCTATTCTCTTTCCGGCCGCCTGGAGTATTTTGTTTGAGGACTTAAGTTCCGGTACATATCTTCTCCGACCGTACATTGTTGTAACATACCCGGTTTCCCTGGCTTCAGAAACTGTCTTTTCCATGAATTTTTCAACTTCAGGATAGTTGCTCAGATAACTTTTTATATATTTATTAGCCTCTGCAACTGAAACTCCTATGTCTTTTGAAAGTGAAAATGCACCTATTCCGTATATTATACCAAAGTTTACTGCCTTAGCTGCACTTCTCATTGAAGAGGTAACCATAACCGGCGGCATATCAAATACCTGTGCAGCTGTCATTGTGTGTATGTCCAGACCCTCTTTGAATGCCTGCTGCATATTTTTGTCGCCGCACATATGGGCCATTATTCTGAGTTCAATCTGACTGTAGTCTGCATCGAGAAGAATTCTGCCTTCATCAGCGGTGAAAAACTTTCTCATCTCTCTGCCGAGTTCAGTCCTTACTGGTATATTCTGCATATTTGGCTCTGTAGATGATATTCTTCCGGTCCTTGTTTCTGTCTGTCTGAAGATACTGTGTATTCTTCCGTCCTCTGCAACAGTCTTAAGCAGACCATCAACATATGTTGAACTGAGCTTTGTAAGCTGTCTGTATTTTATTATATGATCGATAACAGGATGCTTGTCCCTGAGTTCCTCCAGCACCTCAGCATTTGTCGAATATCCGCTCTTTGTTTTTTTGCCCGCAGGAAGTCCGAGATCATTAAACAGAACTTCGCCAAGCTGTTTCGGAGAAGAAATATTAAATGTCCGGCCTGCCAGTTCATAAATCAGTTTCATACACTCTTCTATCTGACCTGAAAGCATCTGCCCGAACTTTCTTACTCCTTCGGTATCAGTCTTTACTCCCACTGTTTCCATGGAAGCAAGAACCCGGGTAAGCGGCAGCTCGATACTGTACATAAGTTCATCCATTTTCAGCTCAGAGATGCGTCCACGAAGAACATCGCAGAGAAATGATATCTTTACAACATCCGGCACATCCGCATTTTCGGCACCTGAAATGCCGTACGAAAGACAAAGTTTTAGCGGATCGTACTCCGACATAGCCGAATCAAGAAGATATGCAGCTATTTCGGCATCAAAATCTATATTCATTAGTTCCGAACCGTTTTCAAACGCAAATCTGTATGCCGGCTTTGCAGCAAATGTTCTCTTTTTAATATCCGAGCTCATGAACCTGATAATAATATCATGACTGTCAGTGTTATATACACTGCCCGAAAAATATACACTCAGCTCTTTTTTATCAGGATTAAATATAAAATCTGCCTTTTCTCCCTTTAATATTCCGCTGAGTACAGTTTCATCAAGACAGCCTTCAGTAATATTTTCCGGTATGGATACCTTCTCTTTTTTCTCCGATGTATCGTCATCAGGTACGGCAGTCGGCTTGATATTCAGTCTTTCCAGCAGCCTGAACATTTCAAGTTCCGAAAGAAGCAGGCTGACTGCCTGTTCATCAGGCACCCCCGGTTTATAACTCTCTGTATCCCTGTCTATCGGGGCATTCTTTACGATAGTTGCAAGCCATTTGCTCTGTTCAGCATCACTTTTACCGCTGGTGAGCTTATTCATAACAGACTTTGTCAGTCCGGCTGTTTCCAGGGAGTTATAAAGTTCTTCAATTGTTTTGTATTCTTTTATCAGAGCTGAGGCTGTTTTTTCTCCGATACCGGAAACACCTGAGATATTGTCAGAACTGTCTCCCATAAGTGCCTTAAGGTCAATAAGATGAACCGGCTCAAATCCGTATTGTTCAGTAAAGAGTTTTTCGTCATATTCTATTGTTTCCTTGTTGGTAACAAGTCTTACATGAACATGGTCATTTATCAGCTGAAGATTGTCTCTGTCACCTGTAAGAACAACGCAGTCATTTCCGGATTCTGCAAACAGGGCAGAAATTGTTCCCAGAACATCATCTGCCTCAAATCCTTCACATTCAATAATCTTTATTCCAAGTCCGGAAAGAAGTTTTTTTACAAGCGGAAGCTGCATTGCAAGTTCTTCCGGCATTCCCTTTCTGTTTGCCTTGTATGTGCTGACCTTTTTGTGACGAAAAGTAGGTGCCTTCATATCAAATGCAACCGCCACGCAATCCGGTCTGACAGCCTCAGTTTCCTTAAGGTAAATATTCATAAACCCTGTTATCGCGTTGGTAAACACTCCTTTTTTATTTGAAAGAAGTTTAATACCATAGTATGCCCGGTTTAAAATACTGTTGCCGTCAATCGCAAGAATTTTCATAGATTATCCTCCTTTAATCCGGTTGTTAGTTTTAAAACTGTTGGCAACCAAAATATGCAACTAGTTTTCAACCGAAAATTTATTTTTCAATTAATATTATAACAGATTTTTTCAGAAAAGGCTATCAAAACACAAAAAAAATATCCGAAAACTCTATGATTTTTTTGAGTTTTATGATAAAATAA
>CAMCOJ010000163.1 GCA_945876405.1 uncultured Ruminococcus sp. | reverse complement strand
ACAAGGAGTATCGTCGGCAGCGTCAGATGTGTATAAGAGACAGATTTTAAGGATGCAGATAATTATATTTTCAATTCACTGTTCTTTGCTGTATTTGCCGGTCTGGTATTTTCAATAATAGGTATATTGTTTCCGGAACAGCTTCTCGGGCTTCTTGGAGCAGACAGCGAAATAGTGGAGACGGGGAGGGACTATACCAGGATATTTATGGCCTGTTCTCCGCTTTTTACGGTTAATTATACTGTAAATGCATTTGTTAGAAATGACAATGCACCAAATACAGCAATGGCTGCGACACTTGTCAGCAGCATATTCAATATTATACTCGACTATGTCCTCATGTTTCCGCTGAAAATGGGAATGAGTGGTGCGGCACTTGCAACGGGATTATCGCCGGCTGTGGGAATATTAATCTGTTCCACACATATTTTTTCAGGGAAGAGCAGTATTCATATAAAGCCGTGTATTCCCTCACTGAAAAAACTGGCAGCCTCATGTCAGGTTGGATTTTCCGCATTTGTGGCTGAGATATCATCAGGTGTAATAACGATGACCTTTAATTTTCTGATATTGAATCTGGCGGGAAATACAGGTGTTGCAGCTTATGGAATTATTGCAAACGCTGCTCTTGTTGCAGTTGCATTCTTCAACGGCATTGCCCAGGGAAGCCAGCCGCTTATAAGCCGGAGTTTCGGGGAGAAGAAGACCGGTGAAACCGATGTGCTTCGTAAATTGTCTCTTGTTACGGCATTTACAGTAGGTGCAGTTCTGTATACAGTTCTTGCTGTGTTTGCAGAGGGGATATCGTCAGTATTCAATCCGGAACACGATAAGCTGCTTCAGTCATATTCTGTGACCGGAATAAGACTGTACTTTACCGGCATTTTGTTTTCCGGAATCAATATAGCAGGCAGCAGTTTTTTCAGTGCTGTTGAAAATATCAAAGCTGCATTTACGGTATCGCTGCTACGGGGATTCGTTTTGATCTTACTGTTTGCATTTCTGCTTTCAGCTGCATTTGGCATAAACGGGGTATGGCTTGCATACGCTGCGTCGGAAGCAGTGACTTCAGCTTTTTTATTTTACTTTATGAGGAAAGGAGGATACAGGGCTGTATGCAGTTCGCAATGATGCATATTCTTACTTGCCTTAAACGGCACAGAATGATATAATAAGTTTAATGTACGCACGGAGCAGGTGAAGTTAGCGGATGTGCGGGCAATAAAGAAAAAGGACGGGATAATTATGTATAAAAATTTACTTGATGAAGCTGCAAAGGCAAGGGAAAAATCTTACTGCAGATACTCAGGATTTGCGGTGGGTGCAGCTTTGCTCTGCAGTGACGGTGAAATATTTACAGGGTGCAATATCGAAAACCTTTCATATTCTCTTACAAACTGTGCTGAGAGAACTGCAATATTCAAAGCTGTTTCAGAAGGAAAAACGGACTTTACAGCAATCGCAGTTGTCGGTGCTGTAAAGTCCGGTGACTGTCTTTCTGAAAAATGTTTTCCGTGCGGGGCGTGTCTGCAGGTAATGACTGAATTCTGTGACCCCGGGTTTAAGATTATTCTTGCGGAAAACGGTGAGCCGAAGGTATTCTGCCTTTCTGATCTTATGCCGAATATTTTTAACTCTTCTTTTTGACTTTTTTGATTACATTGCCCTTTTCATCTACAATAGAGCAGTGGTCAAGCTGGCTGCTTAAGTTCGAGACTATGCTCTGCCTGTATTCATTGCGGAGCTTAAGCTGTTCAGCTTTTTCTGATTCAGTAAGACCTTCAGGTGTTTTTGATTTTCTTGCGAGTTCATTTATTCGCTGAATCTTTTCATCTGTCATATTTTTTGTTTGCCTTTCATTATTTTTTAAGGATACTATTATTGTATCACAAGGAGAGATTTATTTCAATGCTTAAAACAGTACTTATAACCGGAGCCTCAAGAGGAATAGGAGCTGCCACTGCAGAATTATTTGCAGAAAACGGATATACGGTAATAATAAACTATAACAGCAGCAGGGAAAAAGCCCTTGCACTTGCTGAAAAGACAGGTGGTCTTGCCATTAAGGCAGATGTTTCATCTTCGGAGGAAACTGACTGGATGATCAGTGAGATAACAGAACGCTTCGGAAAAATAGACGTTCTCGTAAACAATGCCGGTATATCCGTTACAGGACTTTTTGACCTTGTTTCCGATGAGGATTCCCGCAGAATATTTGATATAAATGTTTTCGGAGTACTTAACTGCACGAAAAAGGTTCTTCCGCATATGCTGAGGAGAAAATACGGCAGGATAATAAACGTTTCTTCAATGTGGGGACAGACCGGAGCCTCCTGCGAGGTGCATTACTCTGCGGCAAAGGCTGCGGTTATTGGTTTTACCAAAGCACTTGCAAAAGAAGTCGGGCCAAGTGGTATCAACGTAAACTGTGTTGCTCCGGGTATGATAATGACAGACATGACTTCCTGCTACACTGAAGAGGAAATTAATGAGATAAAAGAAGATATTCCTCTTGGGCGATGCGGAACTCCGCACGATATTGCCGAAACCATTCTGTTCCTTGCCTCTGAACGTTCTTCATATATAACCGGTCAGATTATTGGTGTAAACGGCGGAATGATTATTTAAACTGCACAAATATCCGAACTTGAAATTATGCAATACAAAAGAAATTTACAAAAATAAATTAGGCTATTGAACTTTTAAAATTAATGTGATATATTTGATTTACGGAAAGATTTTCGCAGATTTGCGATTCATAAAATATATTAATCATGTGTGGAAAAAGGTGGAGACTAATTTATGACATCACTAAGAAGAGCATATCTTAAATTTACAGAGTTCATCAGAAACACAAATGAAATAAGGGATAAAAACAGCAGAAAATATACAATGACATGTTTTTTCCTTACATTACTGTTCCCTGTATTCATAGTAATGATGGCAGAACTTAATCAGGGCAAATACCCGAGCAGACTTGTTATGTTTATTGCAAACAAGCCGATGGTTTTTGTTTTTGATATCATTGTTGCCTCAGCTATTTTTGCGGCTTTGTGTCTTCTTTTCAGAAAGGTATGGAGAGCTGTTGCCATACAGAGCATAGTTTACTTTATGCTTTCAGTAACTGAACTTTTCAAGTTCGGAACAAACGGAAATCACCTTATCATGACAGATATGAAGCTTATAAAAAGTGTAAAGAGTCTGACTTCATTTGCATATATAAAGATAACACCTCGTCTTGTTATTTACACACTTATCGTGCTTGCATACATAGGAGCGGCTTTCTGGTTCAATCCTAAGATAAAGGCAAGCATAAAGAAGAGCATAGCTCCGGGAATTGCCTGTGCAGCTTCAGTATTCTCTATGTTCTTTATTTCCGCATTTTCAAGTCCTGTATACTCCTTCTTCAAGGTTGATACCACAGCAGCTGACAACGTATTTATTCTGAATGAAAAATTTGAAAATAACAGTTTCCTTGCATTTTTTATGCAGACAGCAAGTGAAAACCTTGCCAACAAGCTTGAAATTCCGGAAAATTACGGCGAGGAAGCTATTGAAAACTATCTCGGTGACGAATATGTTGATGTGGAAGAAGCGGAAGAAAGTGCAGACTTTAAAAAGCCGAATGTTATCGTGGTTATGTCAGAAGCTCTTGCAGACTTCAGAGCGTTTGATGAACTCAATGTAAGTGACGAATACTATAAGGGATTTGACAAAATCGCAGCCGAAGGATACCGCGGTCAGCTTATCGTACCTACATTTGCAAGTTTTACAGTAAGAACTGAGTTTGAACTTCTTTTCGGCCTTCCGGTCAAGTCACTCAACGACCCGAATATGCCGCAGAGAATGCTTGCAGAGAGAGACCAGCCTTCAATGGCACGTTACTACAAGTCTCTCGGCTACAACACGGCATATGTTCACCCTTTCCTTAGTTCATTCTACAGCAGAAAGCGTGTTTACGGAACATTTGGATTTGACCAGATGATATTTGAGGATGACTTTACTGTTCCTGTTGAATACAAAGGCTCATATATAAAGGACAAAACAGTATTTGACCAGATAGAAAAGCTTATAGATGAAAGTGATGAACCGCTTTACGTTCATACAACAACCATGCAGAATCATCAGCCGTACACAGACGGACCTTCATCAAACGAACTTGACAACTATCTGTCGAACATAAAGGTTACATCCGATGCACTTGAGGCATTTACGGCACACCTTAAGGAACTTGACGAGCCTACACTTGTATTTATGGTTGGTGACCATTTTCCTTCATTCAAAAACGATTCGGACAATGTTTACGAACAGCTCGGAATCAACAGTTCAACATGCGGAAGGGTATTTGAACAGAACTACTTCATCTGGAGCAACTACGGAGAAGATTTTTCAGACCTTCCGAAAGAAAAGTTCTCAGCGTTTTATGTTCCGTATGTAATTCTCGATACAATAGGAGCTCCGAAGGACACATTTGTAAATGCAATGACAGACAAGATGAAGAGCCTTCCGGTTTATTCAACACAGTATGATTCAAGTATAGCAAATGACAGCGAACTTGATGTTCTTACATACGACAGAGTAATCGGCGAGAATATTTCAGGTTAAATTGAATATATCAAAACGGCAGGATCTGAGGTTCTGCCGTTTTTTTACATTAACTTATATGCACGGAGTGGCTGCAGGGAACAGATGTGAAAGGCAATAAAATAAAAATATTGTTAAATATATTTGTATGTGATATAATAAAAATATTGAACATTCGGAAATAAAGATTGATGGAAGGAATAATTATGAGTTTAAATATATATAGAAACAAGTCTGATATTCCGGATAATATTAAGTTAGTTACGAATAATGACTTGTTTTTTAATGCAGAGACTTCAATCAAAAATACTGAGTTAGCAGCGGATATACTTATGAAAGTCGATAAGGCTAAGTATAATTCCAGCCTGACTTTTATCGGGAGAACACAGGAATTGGGCGCTTTAAATAAGAGTATGCTGAGTACTGGAACAAAAGTGCTTCTTAATGTCATAGAACATCCGGGTATATGTTTTAATATTGTGGAGTGTGGAGATAATGCACTTGAATTTATTCCGAAAATCAGGACTGGATATGTTTTGTGGGAACTGCCTGTTCTGGCATACAAAGGTGACCCGGATTGTGATATAACGTATAAAGGAACTCACTACACTGATTTTTATAAATTTCTATATGCGGTTGAAAGAGAGGAACGGGATTGATGTTTGAGTTAATCAGGACTTTTAATGGAATAGATTTTGATGTTAGATTTGAGAATAAAGTAAATTTATTTTCAGGGTTATCCGGCGAAGGCAAGACTTTTCTGTTCACTGTATTAGAAGATTATTTTATGCTAAATGACATAAATTATCAATACTATAATTCTGACAGTTTACGTTTTGGAATCAGGGAATTAATATCGGGATGTGATGGAAAAAAAATAATAATTTTTGATAATGCCGATTTATATTTGACACAGGAACTGCTGGAT
>CAMCOJ010000162.1 GCA_945876405.1 uncultured Ruminococcus sp. | reverse complement strand
ATTCTATACAGTAAACGAAAAATTTATCTTTCAGATTAAAAAAAGTTATTAAAGCAACATAAATTATTTCAGATGTTTTCGCTCAATTACAATTAATGTAAAAACATCACAAACAAATTTCAAAATATAATATACTTTTTGCATATTTACGATTGACATATCAAGAAAAAACTTGTATAATTTAATCTATAGGAACAAATTATTCTGTTATGCAGGAGTGGATATAAATTGAAAAAACGAAAGAGATTTTTTATATGTGTTCTGACAGGAATTTTGGCGTGTTCCGGCTGTTTGACGGCCAGTGCTGACAGTGCAATTGATGCAGGAAAATTAAAGAGCGGACTTTTGCTGAATGAACGCAATAATTATCAGTACAATATTTTTGATTACAATACCAACAATGACCAGAGCGTAAACGTTCTTGATCTTTGCAGATCAAAGGCGTATGTACTTGAGAAAAATAAAAAAACAACTCAGAGTATTAATATTTCATGCTTAAGACCATGGGTTACAAGTGATGGTTCAATTATCACGATACCGGTTAATATAAAAGGAAACACGGAAGGTGTATCATCTCTGTCATTCTATATTGAATATAATAACTGGTATTTTAAACTTGACAGTGCATATTCGTCATACGGTCAGGTTTCGTATTCTTCAGTTAATGACTATGTTCAGTTTACTGCATATGACGGAAAAAATGTTACAGAGGAGTGCAATATTGTTTACCTGGTATTCAGTACTGTTCCGGATGTACCATATTCAACCTATGAGTTTAATCTTTCTGATATACAGGGTACTGTACTCGGCTCTGACGGAAATCAGAGAGAACTTTCAGATGAAGAATACAATTCAGATTATGCCAGACTTCAATATACATTCTCAAGAGGAAACAGCAGACCTGATGTAACGACAACACCGTCAAATACTACTGTTGTCACTACATCATCAGCTACTGAGACAACAGTGTCGCAGACAGAACCACAGTCAGGGGACAAGCTCAGCTTCAGTATGGACAATGCTGAACTCAGTTCTGACGGAAAACGTCTGAGAATTCCTGTATATATGCAGAAGAATACAACAGGTTTGTATTCATTTAATGCTATTGTTAAATATGATACTGACAAATTCTCGCTCAATGGAGTAACACAGGGAGATTTCAGTGGATACGGATATGTAGGTGGAAATAAAGACAATGCTGTATTTAACACATTTAACAATCAGAATATTTATGAAAACAGTGGTGTTATAGCATATCTTGAATTTGATATAAACAACGGAACAGGTTCAGGGGTTTATGAATTTGAACTGACAGATATAAAGGCGTATTATTCTGAAAACTGGAATCAGCAGGAAGTGCCACAGGATAAGCGTAATGACAGATCAGAGGTTTACCGGTACTCATTTGAAAGTGGAAGTGTGACAACAACGGTGACACCGCAGACAACGGTAACAACTACAGTGACTACCACTACACCTGTCACTACCACAACTACTGCAATAACTACTACAACACCATGGGAACCACCGGTGACAACAACTACCACAACACCATGGGAACCACCAGTGACTACGACAACCACAACATCATGGGAACCACCGGTGACTACTACGGAAAATAATATTGCTGTTAATATCGAACCAACAGAATTACAGATAGCAGAACTGGTAAATGAAAGCAGGAGAAGTAAGTCGCTGTCAGAACTGAAAATGGACGACGCATTATGTGCTGCTGCAGATAAACGAGCAGAAGAACTGGCGGTAAGCTGGTCAATAGACAGACCAAATGGTGAGAGTTTAACAAAATTATTTGGAGATTACGGTGTGTTCGTAAGTTCTTATTCGTTTGTATATGGAGCGAGAGTTACATCAGCAAGTGATGTTATGCAAACTGTTAATGATACAAAAACAAGCGATTTTGATAGTCCGGGTTATAATTCGATAGGTGTAGGACATGCATATATTGCAGGTTCCACTTATGGAGACTACTGGGTTGTATTTGTGGCAAGAAAATAATATTCAGATAAAAAACAGGCTTTACTGTTATAAAAAATATAGTGAACGTAAAATAGATTTTTATGTTCACTATATTTTTATACGAAAGGAATTCATATGACCAAAAAACATATAACAGCGATAATTCTTGCTGCTGCCGTTCCGTTTCTGGCTTATTTCATCAGTGAAGACATAAGGTGCATGCAGTATCTTAAAGAGCCGGATGAGGTAAATCACAGGCAGGTAAGGTCTTTGGAAATGGACGGCAAAGACCGGATGAAAGATTTTGAGGCACTCTGGAAAGTTGTCTCGGAAGGAATTCCGGCAGTCAGGAAATATCCGGATGAATTTGAATACGATATTGTTTCCATGGAGGAAAAATACCGTACCGCAGTCGAGAATGTGTCCTCTGATGTGGAATTTATGTGTGTGATGCAGAGCCTGCTCAATGATATACCAAGTGTGCATACAGGTTTCTTTTTCCCTGATTATGACTCAATAACAGACTATAACTGCATGGCAGCCGAGACTGTAAAAACAAATCCTTATCTGCGTGACACAGTGCAGCTGTGGAATAAGGAGATGAAGAATTATTACCGGCAGAGCCGTGCATATGAGTTTGACTATACTGACGGAAAATACTGTTTCTCACTGAAAAACTCAGAAGTAAAGCTTCCCGGAATTTACTATACTGTAAAGTCAGTAAACGGAAAATCTCCTGACGAATATATAACTGAAACACTGTCATCCTCGTCACTTGGATATGATGAGGAATATCGTAAGCTGTACCGGAGTACGATGATATTCAACGACAGCAGGGGTGATATGGTTACTGTGGAGCTGGAGGATGAAAACGGTACGGTTACAGAGCATGAGTTTTATTATAATCTCTGTGATGAGTATATGTTTGTGAATCAGCCCTATCTTCACGGAGTTTATGAAAAACCCGATAATGTTTATGATATTCAGTACATGGATGAATCTCTGTGCGGAAAAACAGTTTATCTGCGCATAGATAATCTTGACAATGAAAAAGGCAGTGAACTTGCCGGAAAAATAAGAGAATACTGCTCCGGTGATACAGAGTCTGTAATACTTGACCTTCGCCGCAATGGTGGCGGAACCCTTGAATATGCAGCAGAATATGTTTATTCACCTCTGTTTTCGGAAAGCATTACGGTAAATGAAAAGGAATATATTCTGAAGTCATCCGGAAACAGAGATTTTTTCAGAGGTATTTACTGTGCCATGAACAAAAGGATATTTGGTATGAGGAAAATTTCACAGGATGAAATAAAGGACGTATCAGAGTATCTGAGCGGAGAAACTGTATTTGATTACGGTATTGAAACTGTATTTAACGGAATGAATAAAAACAGTCCGTCTGTATGTGTTCTTGTTTCGGACAGGACAGCTTCGTCGGCTGATTATTTTGTATCTGCAGTTTCCCGGCTTGACAATGTAGTGATTATCGGTGAAAATACGGGCGGGGAGAAGACAGGCGGTCAGTTTATGGCTATGCTGCCTGAGAGCAGGCTGGTGTATTACTATAACGCCGCTGTGTGTCTTAACAGTGACGGCAGTGACAACAGTCTTTACGGCACAGAACCAGATGTCAGATGCCGCCTCAGCACCGAAGGATTTCGTAAATACAACGAACTTGTTTCGAAAAATAAAAACCCTGAAACGCTGAAAAACCGGCTCATCTGGGATGATGTACTGATAAAGGCTGTGGAAATGCTTCAGAAATAAAAAGAACACCCCCTCACGTATGAGGGGGTTCTGTTATTCCAGCCCTTCCATTATCCCTTCCATAACATCTCTGAATATCCAGTTCCCGCTGTCCCTGCTGTATATGCCGAACAGTTCGCCGTTGCCGAGATAAGCACCGTTGTCCCACCAGAGGCAAGGAATACCGTATTCATGAGCTTTGCCTACATAATATCTTGCCCAGGCCTTTCTTGCTTCAGTATTGTTTCTGTTTACACATCCCATCTCGCCTATGATGACAGGGGTGCCTTTGTCAAGAAAATATGCCTTGAGTGTTGTCATAAGGTTGTCTATTTCAGCGGTACAGGAAGGATCGCTGCTGCTCCAGTAGTCTGTGAAGTTATCACTTGCCAGAGCGAAGTTATATGGGATATATGCGTGTACCGAGATTATGATCTTGTCGTCGTTTTCGGGAACTTCCATGGCTGCAAATGTCTTTTCCATAGCGCTTGCAGCATATGTCGGAATCATCAGGCATCGTTTGCCGTTGTTTCCGCCTGAGTTTCTTACAGTCTCGACAAATACGGCATTCAGTTTGTTTACAACCTGCTGACCTTCTTCGTCACCGCCGTTCCATTCGTATATTGTATCACGTTTTCTTGGTTCGTTAAGTCCTTCAAAAATAAGTTTTTCATTATATCCGGAAAATCTCTCTGCAATCTGCGACCACAGTTTTGCAAGCTCCTCGCTGTTTGCCTCAAAATGTGCTTCGTCAGGGAAAAGCCACTCTTCATGGTGGGTGTTAAGGATAACAAACATCCCTGCGTCGAGACCGTAGTCGACTATTTCATTTACTCTGTCAAGCCAGGCTTTGTCTATTGTATAACTTCCGTCAGAAGAAAGATGTTCGCCCCATGAAACAGGCACTCTGAGCACGTTGAAGCCGGAATCTGCGATTCCCTGTATAGCTTCTCTGGTTGTGACCTGATTGCCCCAGCCGGTTTCATATTCGTATGGTTCACCGTTGTTTTTCCCTATGGTGGAGTCCATGGTGTTGCCGAGAGAAAAACCTGTTTTCATTTCGCTGACCAGTTCTGAAGCTGTTATATCACGCATGTCCTGAAGTTCGGTCTGCGGTAATGAGGTTTCCTTTGCCGGAGATTCGGATGAGTTTTCGCTTCCTGAAGAGCAGGATGAGAGTGCCATTGATACTGCGAGTAAAGCAGCGATTGCTGCGGCGATTTTTTTCATAAAAATTCTCCTGTCATAAAATAAAGCTGTAACTGAAATCATGCGATATTAGTTACAGCTTTTACTGTTTGATTTTTCAGAATGTAAATTATGCCTTGCTGCTTTCAAGGAATCTGTATGTAAGAGCCGCAAGAGCTGCACCTACCAGCGGTGCAAGGATAAATACCCATAAGCATGAAACAGGGTCTGTGTTGCCTTCAATAGCCGCAACAAGTGCAGGACCTATGCTTCTCGCCGGGTTTACTGATGTTCCTGTAAGTCCTATTCCGAAGATATGAACAAGTGTGAGCGTAAGTCCGATGATAAGACCGCCGAATGAGCCGTGGTTAGCTTTCTTTGAAGTCACGCCGAGAATGGTTAAAACAAATATAAATGTGAGAATAATCTCAACAACACATCCTGCAGCAGCACTTCCGTTTACATTTGCAAGACCGTTCGAGCCGAAACCGCCTGTTTTGTCATCAACAGCCCCCATCGCGAAAATCAGTGCAAGAAGTCCGGAACCAGTAAATGCCCCCACGCCTGTCTCTTATACACATCTCCGAGCCCACGAGACAGGCAGAAATC
>CAMCOJ010000161.1 GCA_945876405.1 uncultured Ruminococcus sp. | reverse complement strand
ACACAAGGAGTATCGTCGGCAGCGTCAGATGTGTATAAGAGACAGTATGACAGCAGGGGATAATGTCCTGAAAAAGCCAAGAAGGATAACTGACGGTGTAATTCCGGGTGAAGACTATCCAAATCATCTTGGAGTTGATTTTTATCATCATTATAAGGAGGATATTGCTCTTCTTGCAGAAATGGGATTCAAGGCGTTCAGAACTTCTATAGCGTGGACACGGATTTTCCCGAATGGTGATGATGATGAACCGAACGAAGCCGGACTTAAGTTCTACGACAGTTTGTTTGATGAATGTCATAAGTATGGTATTGAACCTGTTATTACACTTTCACATTTTGAAATGCCTTTTAATCTTGCAAAAAAATACAACGGATTTATGGACAGAAGATGCATTGACTTCTTTGTAAAGTTTGCATCAGTATGTTTTGAGAGATACAAGGGTAAAGTAAAGTACTGGATGACATTTAACGAGATAAACAACCAGGCTGAGCTTCATCAGATGGGACCGCACCATATGGTTCAGGAAGGGGCAGTTCTGGTCAGGGAAGGCGACGATATCGAGTATATGATGTACAAATCAGCTCATCACGAACTTGTTGCTTCAGCTCTGGCAGTTAAGGCGTGTCATGAAATTGACCCTGATGCTCAGATTGGCTGCATGATTGGTATGAATGCGGTTTATCCGGCATCACCAAAGCCTGAGGATGTACTTAATGCACAGCAGGCTATGCACCAGAAATATTATTACGTTGAGGTTCACTCAAGAGGTCATTATCCGAATCATATTCTAAAAAAATTTGAAAGAAAAGGATATGACAGTTTCATTCTTCCGGAGGATGAAAAAATCCTTGCCGAGGGCACAGTGGACTATATCGGATTTTCATACTATATGAGCCATTCCACAAAGTACACAGAGAGATTCGGACGTTCCTTTGATTTTTCTGAGGAAGACTATGTAAGAAATGAGTACCTTAAGGTTTCTGACTGGGGCTGGCAGATTGATCCGACTGGTCTCAGATGGTGTCTGAACTGGTTCTGGGACAGATTTGAAAAGCCGATGATGATAGTTGAAAACGGATTCGGTGCATACGACAAATATACAGACGAAAATGAACATTATGTTGTAGATGACCAGTACAGAATTGATTATCTTTCAGCACATATTGCCGCTATGAAGGAAGCCGTTGAATATGACGGAGTGGAACTCCTTGGTTACACAATGTGGGCTCCGATTGATATCGTTTCAGCTTCAACAGGCGAATATGACAAACGCTACGGATTTATCTACGTCAATTACAGCAATGACCATAAGGGTGATATGTCAAGAGCAAGGAAAAAATCATTTTACTGGTATAAAAATGTTATTGCTACAAATGGTGAGGAACTGGAATTTAAGGGGGTCTGAAAAGGGACTCCGGAAAATCAGAATGCAGTAACTTCTGCATTTTTAGGGGATTGATATATGAAATTAAAAACAAGGCTGAAGGCGCTTCTGTGTGCCGCTGCCTTTTTAACAGCCGCAGGGTCTGCATGTATTTTTGCGGACGAATCTTCAGTTGATGAGGAGATATCCAATAAATCAATAGCTGAGCTTGAAACTCTAAAGACCAAGAATAATCTTCGTCTTGAAGAACTTCAGCGAGGGATTGAAAAGTACAGAAATCAGTTTGAAAGCACATCTGCAACAGA
Organism: uncultured Ruminococcus sp.; assembly: GCA_945876405.1. Taxonomy (GTDB): domain Bacteria; phylum Bacillota; class Clostridia; order Oscillospirales; family Ruminococcaceae; genus HUN007. The sequence goes on along the minus strand of CAMCOJ010000161.1, from coordinate 3,835 downwards.
AAAATCAAAACGTGAATATCGTGAGAAGCTTCAGGAAAAAATCAGTATCCAGAACGAAAATCTTCAGTATGTTGTAGTTCAGCTTAACCAGCTCGAAACTGAGATGCAGAATACAACGGAATATATTGAGCAGATACAGGGTGAAATTGCAGAGAACAAATCGGTTTCTGATGAAACTTTCAGACTCTACAAACAGAGACTTCGTGCTGCATATATGTCCGGAAGTGACAATGTTTCAGCTATACTGACAGGTTCATCAAGTTTTTTCGATGTGCTTACAAAAGCAGAAATAACCTCAAGACTTGCAAAACGTGACAGCGAAATGCTTAAGTCGCTTGAAAACAAACTTGAGAATCTCAGTGTTCTCGATGATCAGCTTCAGATGAAACAGCAGGTTCTGAATGAAAACCTTGAAGATGCTGAAAGTCGCAAAGCAGAACTCGATGAAAAACTCGAAATACTCAAATCGGATTTTACTGAAATTCAGGAAGAACTTGATAAACTTACGACTGATAAAGTGAATTTTAAAAAGAATTATGACGCTCAGAAAGCCGCTCTGGAAGAACAGAGGAAGGAGCAGGACAAAATCACCAAAGCTATAAAGGAAGAACAGGAACGAATAAGTATTGAGATGGAAATGATTGAGGAACAGGCCAGAAAAAACGGAACGATTCCGGTAAGTCCCTCCGGAGGTCAGATAAATGTCCCTGCCGGTTCTTCAAATATGCTCTGGCCTGTTCCGGGGTATACAAGTCATTCAAGTTTTTACGGCTACCGTGAGTTCGATAACAGCAACCACAAGGCAATTGATATCCAGGGAAATCCCGGAGATACGATTGAGTTCGCAAAGATTTATGCTGCTGAAAGCGGAAAAGTAATAACAGCACAGAATTACTGTACACACTATCAGGGTAAGGAGTACAGCTGCGGATGCGGCGGAGGTTACGGCAACTATATTGTTCTGCCGCACAGCGATGGTGTTTATCAGACCGTTTATGCCCACTGCTATACAATATATGTTTCGGAAGGTGATACTGTCAGAAAAGGTCAGCTTATCGGGCTTGTGGGTTCAACCGGGTATTCGACCGGACCGCATTTGCATTTTGAAGTCAGAAAGAACGGCGAGAAGACCAATCCTGACAGTTACAACTATATAAATTACGGATAAAAATTGCAGGATATTGACATTTCCTTAATAATCAAGTATAATACAAAATGCTGATATGTTTGCACGGACGATGTTCAGCATTAACCCAAATACATAAACAAAACAGGAGAGTGTAAAAAATAATGGAAAAATTATCACTTGACAGAGACATGTACAGAAGAATCAAGTCAATGAACCGTGAAACAATGGAGAGAACAATGCAGAATGTTTACGAGAGCGGCTGGAATGACGCACTTGGTAATAATAATGTGTCAGAAGTTGCTGAAACAGCGGTAGAAGCAGGTTCAGCAGTTGATACAGAAAAGCTCCGCGAAGAATTATCAAAAATCAGCGGAGTAGGTGCCAAGAGACTTGATGAAATAATGAACGTTATCGGAAGTGTAATTGGATTCTGATAATAAAAAAAGTCTGTAAATTTATTGATTTACAGGCTTTTTTATTTGACTTAACCCTTTTAAAGTGGTATAATTATTCAGTAAGTGCTGAATAATCAGCGTCAGAGGAACAATTAATTTGACTTTCGCTAAAGATCAGAGGTAATAAAATGTTTGATGTATTTGAAAAAAGAGAGTCTGCAGTAAGATCGTACTGCAGAAAATATCCGGTTGTTTTTGAGAAGGCAAAGAACGCAGAGATTTTTTCGGTTGATGGAAAAAGATACATAGATTTTCTTGCTGTTGCAGGTTCTGTAAACTATGGACATAACAACAGCTATATAAAAAAAGCTGTTCTTGATTATCTTTCAGAAGATAATATAATTAATGCACTTGACATGTATACGCAGGCCAAGGAAGATTTTCTGCGTACATTCGAAGAGCTGGTTCTTATACCAAAAAATCTTGACTACAGGATAATGTGCTGTGGTGCTACCGGTACCAATGCAGTTGAAGCTGCACTTAAACTTTCAAGAAAGAATAAGAAAAGAACAAATGTTATTGCATTTTCAGGTGCTTTTCACGGTATGTCTCTTGGCAGTCTTGCTGCTACAACAGATGTAACAAGCAGGGAAGGTGCAAGCGTTCCGCTTAACAATGTAACATTTGTTCCTTACTGTGGCAGTAAATTTGATTCTGTTGCTTACCTTGAAGAGATTCTTAATGATGACCACTCCGGTATCGACAAGCCGGCAGCCATTATTCTTGAGACAGTTCAGGCAGAAGGCGGTATCAATGTTGCAACAGTTCAATGGCTGAAGGACATCAGAAGAATCTGTACAGAACATGATATCGTTATGATAGTTGATGATATTCAGGTTGGAAACGGAAGAACAGGTACTTTCTTCTCATTTGAGCGTGCAGGTATTGTTCCTGACATGGTCATTCTTTCTAAGTCTATAAGCGGTCTTGGTCTTCCGATGTCACTTGTACTTATCAAACCTGAGCTTGACATCTTCAGACCGGCGGAACATAACGGAACATTCAGAGGTAATCAGCTTGCATTTGTTGGATGCAAGGCAGGACTTGAATTCTTTAAAAACAGCAAAATGGAAACTGTAGTCGCTGAAAAGGAAAAGATAATCCGCAAATATATAGAAAAAGAAATACTTCCGCTTGACAGCAGACTTGTACACAGAGGAATAGGACTTATACACGGCATTGATTTATCCGGAATTAATCCGAAGCTTGCGATTGAAGGAGTTCACAAAGCATTTGATAAAAATGTTATTCTTGAGGTTGCCGGTCGCCATGACGGCACTCTTAAGATTATGCCGCCTCTTACTATTGAAGAAAATGTTCTTGTTGAAGGACTTGAAATTCTTAAATCAGTTATTTCTGAACTTGTTTCAGAAAAATAAAGGCGATTTGCAAAATATTATTCCCGGTAGGTAAAAATACCGGGAATTTTTAGTTGAAAAAGCATACTGTACTGTGCTATAATAGAAAAAGGATATTATGAAAAAATACTATGAAAGGAAAGATGACTATGAAATTTGATTTCATTTATTCAGATGCACTCAGTATAATAAAGCAGAAGAAAAAAGACGGAATGAACTTTTTCTCAGGTGATTCCTTATGCCTTATCGTTTCGGAGAACAATAAGGTATATAAAGCTTTTAATACTTCAGCCCTCAAATCAGGAAAACTTGTTTCTGAGCCTTCTGAAAAGATTGCATTGAAAAAAATGATGGATGCAGGTGAAAGAAAGGCACTTGCTATGATTATTATGAACTGTTCCGATATATCTCCTGTGCTTCCTGATGAGTCATTCCTTGAACTTGTTTTTGAGGCTGATGAAAAAAACAAGGATACACTTGTCGTTACGCCTGACGCTTCCTATATAAAGCTTTCGGATACGTCGGTTTATATAAAAGATGGAGATAACAGTGCAATTGAAAGCACCGAAAGGATTGACATAGAAAAAGCAAGAGAAAAAACTGAAGAAGTAAATAATTTTAATTTTGACTTTGAAGCGGTACCGGATGAAGGTGAGCATCATGAAACTGTATATCTTTTTGCGAAGCCGGCTGAAAACAATGTCTGTAATTCCGAAAGTGAACAACAGGTTGTTGACGTTAATTTAAATAACCAGGGAAGTTATTCACAGGAAGATATTTCACATATGTATATGCCTATTAATAATCAGTCTCCTTACGGCGAAAATATGTACCGGAACGATATGAATCCTGTCTCTTATACACATCTGACGCTGCCGACGATACTCCTTGTG
>CAMCOJ010000160.1 GCA_945876405.1 uncultured Ruminococcus sp. | reverse complement strand
GATATGTATTTGTCAAACAGTGCCATCAGATCGGAACCCTCTTCAGCATCTTCGTTATAAACACCCTCAACCATGTATCTTTTTCCGCCGTCATACAGCTCCTCACATGTATAGTGATCTCTGTAAATGCAGCCTGAAGAAACAGTTCTGTCTCTTAAAATCCCTTTTAATTCATCTGGTCTGCATGTTGGAAAATTTATGTTCAGTATCTCTCCCGGTTTTGCTGAATAATCAACAGCTTCATCAAGTATTTTCTCAAGATACATATCGGTTATAATATATCCCTCACCTGTACCTTCGGAAAATGCAATCGCCGGTATTCCCTGAAAAACTGCCTCCATGGCTGCACCGACTGTACCTGAATACTGAATATCAGAACCTGCATTGTACCCGAAATTAATCCCCGAAAGAACCATATCCGGCTTTTCCGGCATAATACTCAGCACACCCAGCCTCACACAGTCGGCTGGTGTACCTGTAGTTGAAAATGCCCTTACTCCCTCAACTGGAAAATCTGATTCATATACATCTATGGAATTATGAAGATTGATACTGTGGGATGCACCGCTTCTCTGAAAATCCGGTGCAACAACCCAGACTTCTCCGTATTTCTGCGCAGCTTTTGCAAGTCTGATTATTCCTGATGCATTTATTCCGTCGTCATTTGATATAAGTATTTTTTTCATCTGTTTTCCCTCACATTGTTTATTTTATCCTATAAGAGCATAATAACAGATATTTTCGGAAAAATCAATATTTTCATTACGGAAAAAAATTTTTGATTTTTCACGATTTCCATGAAAACCATAGAAATTAAGACAAAATCAGTGAAAACATCCTCGAAAATATTAAAAAACCCTTTCATTAATGGGTTTACTTTCATACACAAATATCTGCACCCGTAAACATTAACCGGATTGAATCCACATCACTTATGTGGTATAATAGTGGTGTAAACGGCGCCTCTTTATTTGTCAGTTTATGTAATATTACCTGTTATTTACAGGAAACCTTGTGGAAATTGCAATATTGTATTTATGCTACATATATGTTAAAATATAGTAGTGATCACAAAATATTCAATTTGACCGTGAGGAAATATGACTATGAAAAACGACAACGACATGACAAAAAAGGATCATTTAACCAAAGCTTACATCGGAAATAATAAGATATTCGCTGATGTTGTAAACTACGCTGTTTACGACGGTGTACAGGTTATCACACCTGAGGTACTTGAAGACGGAAATACGGTTGCTACTTCGTACATCTACAAAGGTGATGACTTTAAACTCACTTTCGAAAGAACCCGTGATGTGAGAAAAATTGCAAGAAAAAACTCCGGAGACAAAACCTGCTACATGGTTTTTGGTGCTGAAAACCAGTCCCAGCTTCACTATGCTATGCCTGTTAAGGCTATGACGTATGATGTTCTGGAGTACATCTGCCAGATTGAAAACCGTAAAAAGACTTTCAAAGCAATTTCAGAAGCGAAAAAAGCTGGCGAGGAACCACTTGAAGCATCACCTGACAATGAGGAATTTCTTTCATCATGGAAAGCAGATGATGAACTCGTTCCGGTAGTCACTATAGTGATTAACTTCGGTGAGAAAAAGTGGGATGCTCCGGTTACTCTTCATGAGATGTTCGATAAGACAAAGAGAAAGTTTCAGCGGAACAAGGTCATCAGGGAGATGATTCCGGATTATAAATTCATCCTTATTGATCCGCATCAGATGAGTGAAGATGATTTTGAGCGTATGGATACTAATCTTAAGACTGTTCTCAAGGCTATTGCTTATGCAAGGGATAAAAATAAAATCGAGCTTCTGGAGAAGATTGACACTCCGCTGGACAGAATTGAATGGGAGATTATTAACAAGTATACTGGTATGGGTGTTGACGTACCTAAAGAGAAAGAGGTGAAGAAAATGAGTGAAGGACTTAAGAAGTATCTGGAAGAGCGTGAGGCTAAAGGTGAGGCTAAAGGCGAAAACAAGCTTAGTGCCTTAATCAATTCTCTTATTGATGCCGGAAGAAATGATGAAATACAAAAGGTTACATCAGATGCCGAATACCGTCAGAAACTGTACACAGAATTCGGAATTGAATAAGGTGTCGGTTTAAATTTACTTAACCTAAATAACACACATCCCACTGTTTCAGCATAATTGCTGTGCGGTGGGATGATTTTTTGTGAATATGATTTCTGTGCACCTCAGTACCAGTGAAAACATCCTCGAAAATATTAAAAACCCTCTTACTGATATTCATTATTTTCATACACTTAAACCAAAACGGGAGCACCTTCGATATATACGAAAGTGCTCCCGCTTCTTCAACGAGTTTAAAAAAATTGTAAATGATGCGGATAATGATTTAAAAAACATCGCAAATAGTGCAAGTAATACCTTTAATAACATTGTAAATAGTGCAAATAATTATAAAATAAACTTGATAAACGGTACATGTTATGATATACTACCTATGATGCTGCCTTTTGGTGTAAATACAAACCCTACGATAAAGGATCTGGAAGATTTCATAAATTCAAGATGCATACCTGAAACAAGATTTGATCTTAAACAGATGTTAAAATTCTTTGATATACCGGCTTATGATCCATGGGATACAGTCAAGAGAAACCATGGTGCAGCATGAGAAGACTACGGATGGATACGCTACGGTGAGGAGGACACAACCACCTATGATGAAGTAAAAATACGTGATTGAACTGTACCGTTCACTTAACGAAACGATTTCAGCATTTATAAAAGAAAGGAAATCATTATGCCGCATATATATTTTGCAAGACACGGACAGACTGTATGGAATGTAGAAAACAAAATCTGCGGAGCCACCGATATTGAACTGACCGAAAAGGGACACGAACAGGCGGAGCTTCTGGGAAAAAAGATACTTGAAGAAGGGATTAAGATAGATAAGATTCTTTATTCACCGCTTATCCGTGCAGCGGAAACTGCACGTCATATTTCGGAGATTACGGGTATCCCAATGGAATGTGAAGAAAGGCTGAAGGAGCAGTGCTTCGGAAAGTACGAGGGAACACCGCGGGACGGAGAAGAGTTTGCCGTGGCAAAGACATATTTTATCAACAGCTATGAGGACGGGGAGTCCATGCTCCGTCTGGCCCAGAGAATCTACAATCTGCTTGATGAGCTGAAAAATGACGAAAGAACATTTCTGCTGGTTGCACACAACGGTATTTCGAGAGTGATACAGTCGTATTTTTACGATATGACAAATGAAGAGTATGCAAAGTTCGGAGTAGGGAACTGCGAGATACTGAGGTTTGAGTACAGGTGAAAATGTGAACGAGTCCAATTGTGTTCACCAAAAAACAAAAATCTCCCTGCAGGCAGCGACGCAGGGAGATTTTTTCACAAGGCAATTTAATTCTGTTATAAAAGTTTTTCGTAATCCTGCCCGGAGTACACAACTCTTGCTATTGTTACAAGTTTTTCATCCTCGTTTACCCAGTAAAACATGATGTAATTGCGAACTATCAGCTTACGATATTCATGCTTCAACGGCTTAACAGGAATATACGCCGGGCACTTATACGGCATATATGTCAAATTTTCAGCAGACTCAGTCATTTCTTTCGCCAACCTGTCTGCTGCATCGTAATTTGCAAGCTTTATTCCGATATATTTTGCAATATCAACCATATCACGTCTGGCTATCGGTAAATACTCTATCCTATACATTATTCTTCCCTTGCCGCTGCTCTCATTGCACTGAGAATGTCCTTTGAAGAAAAGCGTTCTCCTGTTTCCTCAGCTTCTCTTTCGGCTTCGGCAAGCTTGAAATACACGTCACTTTCAAACTGCATATTCTCAAAAGCTTCCATGCTCATTACAACCATATCGCCGTAGCCGTTTTTTGTCAGAAAAACGGGTTGTGCAGTTTCGTGAACGGTTTTTGAAATATCAGCAAAATTGTTTCTTAAATCTGAAACCGGTCTTATCATATTCATGCTCATAAGTAATCGCCTCCTAAGCATATTTTATCGTAATTACGCTAAAATGTCAACAAGCTTTTTTGTCATTTTGGTAATCCGTCCTCCCCGTTACATATTGTATTATACCACATCACAGACAGAAAACCGCATACAGCGGTACTGTTTTTATTCTGTCTTCAAAGGCAAAGTTTTTAGCAGAAATTTTTACGGCGTATTCCGGAGAAAATTTCTGCATATATAGTTTCAGGCTTTTGGCTTTTGTATTGTCGGCGGATTTGACTTCAACCGGTATGAGGTGATTTTCACGCTGAATGATAAAATCTATTTCTGCTCCTCTGTCTGATTCCCAGTAATATGTGGAGTAGCCGTTTATTTTCAGTTGAATATTTACATAGTTTTCAGTCATGCCTCCTTTGAAGTCGTTTATTTCTTCTGACATGAAGAGTATATCATCCGGATTTATTTCCTTCCTGGCACCCAGAAGTCCCATATCAGATATATATATTTTAAACGAATCTATATCTCTGTAATTTTCCAGCGGTTTTTTTATCTGTTCGACCTTATAAACCTGCGATACAATTCCGGAAAGGCAAAGCCATTCTATCGCATTTTCAAACTCTGAAGCTCTGCCGCCTTTTTTTATCAGCTTGTACTGAAAACGTGTATTTTTCTTCGAAAGCTGAACTGTTATATTATCGTAAGCAAGCCTTGTCTTTTTAATCTCATTGAGATTGTTGTATTTGCTCATGTCATTCAGATAGCTCTGAAGTATATTGCTCTGAGTGTGTCTGACGAGAATCGTGTCTCTTGTCTGTGAATACTGCAAAACACATTCCGGCATTCCACCCGTTACAAGATACTGTCGGTACAGCTGCATTGCAGATTCGTGAAGTACCGAGGGCATAGGGATATTGTCTGCAAAGCATTTTTTTATTCTGTAAGCAAGCTCGTTCTCTCCCATTGCAAGTAAAAATTCCTCCATATCCATAGGATACATCGTTTTTATATCAACTTTACCCACCGGAAATGAAAATTCCGATCTGTTTACAGCAACTCCAAGAAGACTTCCTGCAACTATAATGTGATATTCAGGAGCCTCTTCACAGAAATATTTCAGACTTGTCAGTGCACGTTCACACAGCTGAATCTCGTCAAATATAATCAGAGTTTTTTCCTTTACTATCGTTTTACCGCATATATGCGAAAGCAAAGGAATAAGATACTGAGGACTGATATTTTCCGAAAAAATCTCTGAAAGGGAAGGACTGGTTTCAAAGTTAAAATACGCAACATTTTCGTAATTATTTCTACCGAATTCAAGGGAAGTATAAGTCTTCCCGACCTGCCTCGCACCCTGTATAATCAACGGTTTTCTGTATGGATCACTCTTCCACCTGTTGAGCTCTTCGGTTATTTTTCTGTACATCGTGCCACTTCCTTTCTGTTATAAAATTATCATATCAGATATTCATGTAAAAATCAATATATTTTTTAAAATCATTCGTGTATATTTACATTAATATTTTTTGAAAATTCACACTAAATCACATGAATACCATTCAATCCTAAAAAAACAACAGATTTCAGACCTAAGCTGAAATCTGTT
>CAMCOJ010000159.1 GCA_945876405.1 uncultured Ruminococcus sp. | reverse complement strand
CCCTTGTCTGAAATAAGAAAAAAATAAAATCCCATAACATAATTATATCACACTTTCTATATTTTTCACAACAGAAAAAGTACTTTTTTTTTTATCAAATTCAGAAATGTTATTCGTATATTTTTATATATAATTTTATTATTATTTTTTTAATATTCAATTGCGAATCAAGAAAAAATATGGTATAATAATTTCATATGTATTAAAGAAACCGAATTTATATATTGGAAAGGACTATATAATGCTGATTTTAGATGATCTTAAAGCAGAACTTATGACCTATAAGCCACAGCTTGATGAACTCCACGACGTACTTGCAGTTGAAGCTGCAAAGGAAAAGCTTGCGGAGCTTCAGATGATGGTTGAACAGCCGGGTTTCTGGGATGATGTTGAAAAATCACAGAAAACAATGCAGATTGTAAAGGGTCTCGAAGGCAAGATTGAGAAGTTTGAAAAACTCACCAGGATGCTCGACGATACAATCGCTCTTATAGAACTCTGCATCGAAGAAAATGACGACAGTTCCAATGACGAGATAGAAGCCGAAGCTGAAGAATTCAAAAAGCTTCTTGAAGAAGAAAAACTTGCAACGCTCATGACAGGTGAATATGACAATTCAAATGCCATCATCACTTTCCATGCCGGATCAGGCGGAACAGAAGCACAGGACTGGGCTGAGATGCTCTACAGAATGTACAACAAGTGGGCAGACAAACACGGATTCAAGGTTGAACTCCTCGACTATCTTGATGGTGATGAAGCAGGTATGAAGAGTGCATCTATGCTCGTTGAAGGCACAAATGCATACGGATTCCTCAAGTCAGAATCAGGTGTTCACAGACTTGTTCGTGTATCACCTTTTGATGCAGCCGGAAGAAGACATACATCATTTGCTGCTATTGAAATTATGCCTGAGATTGACGACAGCATAGAAGTCGATATCAGACCTGAGGACATCAAGATGGATGTATTCCGCTCAAGCGGTGCCGGCGGTCAGCACATCAACAAAACTTCATCAGCTGTACGTCTTACACATATACCTACAGGTATTGTGGTATCATGTCAGACACAGAGAAGCCAGTTCCAGAACAAGGACTACTGTATGAAGATGCTCCGTTCAAAGCTCATTGAGATTAAGGAACGTGAACATCTTGAGAAGATTTCTGATATCAAGGGTGTTCAGAAGGAAATTGCATGGGGTGCACAGATTCGTTCATATGTATTTATGCCATATACTCTTGTAAAGGATCACAGAACAGGGTTTGAAACCGGTAATGTAGATGGTGTAATGGATGGTGATCTTGACGGATTTATCAATGAATATCTTAAGTCACTTTCACATGGTACACTTAATAAGGATCAGTAAGTAATAAAATAACCCGGATACGAAAAAATTTTTGTTTCGTATCCGGTTTTTTTGTTTATGGGTATTTTTTTGTTTTTGCAGGGCTTTTCGGTCGCCCTGCACCTTCGCACCCTGCAAAACTGACTTTTACAATCCTTCGCCTTGTTTTACAATCTTTACAATCCTGCTTGTTCCAAGTCTTGAGGCACCAAGCTTAATAAACTCCTCTGCATCTTCAATTGAAGAAATTCCTCCTGCAGCCTTTATCTTTACACCTTCGCCGATGTGTTCAGCGAAAAGCCTTATATCCTCAGGAGTGGCACCGGATTTTGAGAAGCCGGTTGAGGTTTTGATAAAATCTGCTCCGGATTCAGTAACTATCTCACATATTTTTATTTTTTCCTCCTCAGTAAGCAGACATGTTTCGATAATTACCTTGAGAATTTTCCCATCACACGCCTTCCTTACTGCACGGATTTCGTTAAGAACATAGTCATATTCTCCGGCTCTTAGCATTCCGATATTTATAACCATGTCGATTTCATCAGCACCGTTTCTAACTGCGTCTTCGGTTTCAAAAACCTTTGACGCAGTTGTGCTGTTTCCGTTCGGGAAACCTGTAACCGTGCATATTTTTATTTTTTCTCCGACATACTCCTTTGCCGGTTTAACATAGCACTGCGGAATGCATACGGAAGCTGTATTGTATTTTACCGCATCATCGCATATGGCTTTTATCTCGTCAAATGTTGCTGTCTGAAGCAGAAGTGTATGATCGCACTTTGAAAGAATTTCTTTTATATCCATTAATCTTCCCCCTGTTCTGTTATATCGTAATCATCAAGGAAACTTCGCTTAACTCCGTCTTTTTTATACGCTATTACTGTATCGATATTTACATTTTCAACACTTCTGAAAATATGGTTCTCTACAAGCGGGTTAGTTTTCTTCAGAGTCCTTATAAGCTCCTTTATCTCAATTCTCTTGGACCGGTTTTCTTCATTGTCGCATGAAATACATGTATCGGTAAATTTGCACGCGCACTGAATAAAATGAAGTTTGTTGTAGTCCCTCCACGCCCTTATATCATCCTCACGGACAAGGTAGAGCGGTCTGATAAGCTCCATACCCTCAAAATTTGTACTGTGCAGCTTAGGCATCATGGTCTGGATCTGTGCACCGTAAAGCATACCCATCAGTATTGTTTCAATAACATCATCATAGTGATGGCCAAGTGCAATCTTGTTGCATCCAAGCTTCTTCGCAAATGAATAAAGATATCCTCTCCTCATCCTTGCGCAGAGATAGCACGGAGATTTTTCTATGTTGAATACTGAATCAAATATCTGAGATTCAAATATGGTTACCGGTATATCCAGATGCTTTGCATTTTCCTCTATAATTCTTCTGTTGTCAGAACTGTATCCCGGGTCCATAACAAGGAACCTGACATCGAACTCAAACTTGTTATGTCTCTTAAGCTCCTGAAAGCACTTTGCCATAAGCATTGAATCCTTGCCGCCTGAAATGCAGACTGCTATACTGTCACCTGGTTTTATCATTTCATATTCGTTAAGAGCTCTGGTAAATTTACACCAGATGGTTTTTTTGAATTTTTTTCTCAGGCTGAGTTCAATATCGGCAGCAGAAATACGTTCTTCCGGCTCATTCAGAATCTCCATAAGCCATGCTCTGTAGCCACCCTCAAGACTAAGTGCGTTTACTCCGCTCTTTCTGAGTTTCTCAGCTGCCCCTACACTGTATTCACCACGGCTGCAGCAGATTATAACTTTCTTTCCGGATTTGTCAACTGTGCTGCTTTCCTGAAGTTCCTCTGACCTGATATGAACAGCATTCGGCATTTTTCCGTATGAGAGTTCCATATCACTTCTGATATCAATAAGCTGGTAACTGTCCGGATTTAGTTTTTTCATTTCCTGAACAGTTATGGTTTCCGGCTGTTCTGCTGAAATATCTGCATTTTCGCTGCAGCATCCGGAATGCGAATAATATCCTCCGGATAAATTTTTAATATCGGCCTTATCTGAACATACCCTGCATTCAGGATTTTTCCCCGAAATATTCACAAACCTAGTTTTCATGCTAAGTCCGTCAAATACGAACAGTCTGTCAAGCAGAAGCTCACCGGCTCCGGTAATGTATTTTACTGCTTCAAGTGCCTGAACAGTTCCGGCTATACCTGCAACTGCTCCGATAATACCAGCCTGTGAACAGTTCGGAACGCTGTCCCCGTCAGGGATCTCCTCAAACACACATCTGTAACACGCATGCTCTCCCTGCGGAACCCATGTCATAACCTGTCCTTCGAAACCCAGAATGCCGGCGTGACAGAAAGGTTTTTCCATAAGAACACAGGTATCATTTATAAGAAATTTTGTTTCAAAATTATCGCATCCGTCAATTACAAAATCATACTTTCCGATGTATTCTTCTGCATTTTCCGGAGTAAGACTGAACGGAAACGCCTCGACTTCAATATTGCTGTTAAGTTCCTCGAGTCTCTGCTTTGCTGAAAGTGCCTTGTTTACTCCCTCTGTTTTCATACTGTGAACAATCTGACGCTGGAGATTTGAGACACTGACACTGTCAGCGTCTATTATTCCTATACGTCCGACACCAGCTCCGGCAAGATAGAGAGCTGCCGGTGAACCAAGTCCGCCGGCACCGACTATAAGAACTCCTGAATTTTTTAATTTTATCTGTCCCTTTTCACCAATCTGCGAAAGAATAATCTGACGGTCATACCTGAGATATTCTTCTGCGGTAAGGATACTGTTTTTTTCTTCTGTAATCATAATTTTCTGTTTTTAAACTGCAGCTCCTGTTCCTTCATACTTACTCTTGTATCGCTTGCAATAGACTTTGTTACAAAAGTATTGCCGCCTACAACAACATTTTCTTCAATAACAGTTTCACCGCCGAGAATGGATGAACCTGAATAAAGCGTTACGTTATCACCTATGGTAGGATGACGCTTAACACCCTTGAGTTTCTGACCGCCGCTTGTGGAAAGTCCGCCAAGGGTAACACCCTGATACATCTTTACATGTTCGCCTATTACAGTTGTTTCACCTATTACTATTCCGGTTCCGTGGTCAATAAAGAAATACCTTCCTATAGTTGCACCCGGATGAATGTCTATACCTGTAATACTGTGGGCATGTTCTGTCATTATTCTCGGAATCATAGGCACACCGAGAGTAAAGAGTTCATGAGCAATTCTGTAAACCGATATTGCATAAACTCCCGGGTATGAAAGAATAACTTCATCCTTGCTCACAGCAGCCGGATCACCGTCGAAGGCCGCCTGAACATCAGTTTCAAGGTATGCCCTTATCTGCGGAATCTTCTCCATAAAGTCATAAGTAATATTTTCAGCCATATTTTCAAGTTCTTCATCACTGAGATTGTACATGTCTGAATTGTATCGCAGCACTGTTTTTATCTGCTTGTGCAGATGATAGATAATATCCTCAATAGCTGCCGAAAGATTATTTTTCAGACTGTAAAATCTGTAAACCTTGTCATCAAAATAACCCGGATAAAGTATCTTGAGAAGTTTTTCTATTATATCAATGATTGCTTCCTTGTCCGGCTGGTTACAGAGATCAGTTTTGTTTATCGTTCTGCTGTCCTCGTAATCAGCAAGTATGGTATTAACAATCTGATCCACACGTTTTTCATTAAGTTTTCCCATAAAAATGTCCTCCGGTGATTAAAAAGTCTGTATTTATAGTGAACGTCAAAATAAATTTGACTTTCACTATAATTATTTTATTAATATTGCCTTGCACATCCGTTCCCTGCGGTCACTCCGTGCATATCGGCTAATAGTGAACGAAAAAAATATTTTTTTCGTTCACTATATATTATATCATTTTTATAGGTTTTGTAAAGGGTCTTTTCATCAAAATCAAAACGAAAAAACAATAAGTGCAGGTGCGAAGGTGCAGGGCGACCGCAAAGCCCTGCAAAAAAATCCCCATAACTAATGCCATTTACCCTAACAAAAAACAAACCTGCACAGATTCAAAATTTTCCGTGCAGGTTTTATCATTACTTAAGAATATCATCAATCATCTTAATTTCTTCGTATGTAAAATCAAGCTTTTCAATACACTTTACATTTTCCTCAATCTGTTCCGGACAGCTTGCGCCTGTAATAACCGTAGCTACTGCTGAATTAAACAAAGTCCACGAAAGTGCCATCTGGGAACTGTCTCTTATACACATCTCCGAGCCCACGAGACAGGCAGAAATCT
>CAMCOJ010000158.1 GCA_945876405.1 uncultured Ruminococcus sp. | reverse complement strand
AGATTTCTGCCTGTCTCGTGGGCTCGGAGATGTGTATAAGAGACAGCTTGAGCAGTCAGGAATCAGGTATTTCGTTCAGATAGATGACAGCAAGGCTATGTTCGCCTATTCTGCCGATGACAGTCAGAGAATCAGTGAAATAATCAGCCGTTCTGAAAATGATGAAGCAGTATGCAGATTTATTTCTCACAGCAGGGAATATACACAGGAGGAATATTCCGAACTGCTGCCGGAAATAGCAAAAATCATGGAAGTATCAGTATCAAAGCTTCATTCATTTCCGGTTGATATACAGAACAGAATAACAAACGCATACATAAACTGCTGCTATGCAGATACATTCACAATCAGGCGTTCACTTAACCGCATAATAAACCTCAGCACGGATTTACAGCCTAAGGAACAGCCTGACACTCATAAACCATCACGAAACCGCAGTATTTCAGAAAGATAAGGAGATAGATCATGCCAGTTCAGGATAATGAAAAGGAACTTAATCCGGTTCAGGAAAATATACCTGAAAACAATAAGGAAGCCCTTGTTCCGGTTCTTAATGCAATATTCGAAAACCATGCTGCTCAGGCAGATGATATAGATAAAAAGATTACTGCAAGAGAAGATAAAATTGCCGCACAGGAAGCAAAAATAGAAAAACTCAGCATCCGTGCAGAAAAGCTTGAAGCTGCAAACGCTGTGCTGAAGACACTTACTGACAAAATACCTGCTGCATCAGCAGTAATTGCCTCAAATGAAAAGAAAATTAATTCTATCAGAACAGAGCTTATTCCGGAAAAAGCAAAAAAGATTGAGAATCACAGAACAAAAATCAATAACCTTCAGCACAAAAAGGAAAATGTACTGAACAAAGCGAAAAAGATATCTGCTATATCCGGGATAATAAGAAGCTTTATGATTCCGAACAGCTTTGAAAGACGAAAAATGTTCGCAGAAAACATGGAATCTCTCAATGAAGCGTCAAAGAATATTCTGAAGTATAAGATTAACAAGCTTCAGAGACGCATTGACAGTATCAGCACTAACTATGGCAAAACTTCTTCAAGCGTGGAAAAGCTTAACCTTTCCCGCAGCCTTGAATCAGTAAAGGAAAAGCTGTCTGTTCTTAATCAGAAGCTTGAAAGGCTTGAAAACTCTGAGATTCCTTTCAGCGGTCTTACCGGTGAAAGAGCTGATGAAGTGATGATAAAAGCTTCAGAAATAATTGAAAATTCAGACTGCCGGGACATTGATAATCTTGCTGAAGAAATAATCACAGAAACTGCTGATGACTATAAACGGTCTGAAAAAGCCCGCAAAGAAAAAACTGCCGAAAATGAAGTTACTGCACCGGAGACTGAGACCAGAACTGAAGCAGTTCCGGAAAAGCTGTCACCACAGGAGATTATTATTCCGGAAGGCAGAGATACAAAGATAAACCCTGAATTCTATAAAAATCTGCCTAAGGAAGACAGAAAAATAGAAAGCTTTGAAAGAAATGTCGCCATTAAAGTAATGCATAAGCTTAATGACAAAAACATTCCTTTTTCAGCAGTATCCAAGGATGATAAATTTACTCTGACAGTTGATAAAAAAGATCAGGACAGACTTTCTGAAATATTTAAGGAAGCCGTTGAAGATGCCAGAAAGGAAAATCCGGTTAAATTCAGTGATCTTATAAATCCTGATTACTATCTTTCACTTCCTAGAAACAACAGAGCTGTCAGTGTTGAACCACAGGAAGCAGCAGAAAAAATCATGAAAAAGCTTGATGAAGCAGGCATAACATACTCTGCGATGAAAAGAGATGATAACATGTCAGCTGTTACTGTTGCAAAAACTGATTTTGATAAATTCAAGGAGATTGAAAAGGAAGTAAGAGGTACTGCTGTCAGAGATTTTGTCGAAAAGGAATTTTCACATGACAAACCGGAACAGAAAAGATCAGATAAATCTCAGACAGCAGAAAACAAAGGAAAACCATTTTACTTTTCACGTGAATCCATGCGGCATGAAGCAGCCGCTGCAGCCAGTAACAGACAGGCTCAGAATCGCGAGAACGTAAACGAGAAAAACAACAGCCGCGGCGCACGCGACTAAATACAGGAGGCAATAAACATATGGTGACTTACGGTAACAGTTTCTGGAACACTGCAACAGACAACAGATATAAATCAATTATCTCTGTACAGGAAGATGCATACGAAAAGCTGAAGGATGCAATAAACAATTCCGGTATAAACTATTATGCCTATGTACAGAACGGCGCTGTAAGAATGGCCGTTGACGACAAGGATATTAACAGGCTCACTCAGATAACAGGAACTGAAAAAGTAAATGTTCAGAAATCTTCAAAGCCCTATTCCCCGCCGGACAAAAATCTTATCGGAAATACAGCATATAAAACAATTCCAAAGAAAACATATTTCAGCGCTGACAGGGATACTGCCCTGAAAATGGCTGAAATCATGAATAACAACGGTATAAAATTTTCCGGAAGAATATATGAAAACGGCAAAGCAACACTTACTGTATCAGAATCTGATTTTGAAGCTGTAAAGGATATAAACCGCATTGTTATCGAAATGCGCAAACAGTTTGTCAAGCAGGACACTGAACGCAGCAATGACGGAAACATTATCGGAAATACACCATATGCGGAAATTAAAAACAGACATTTCTTTGTATCAGGACTTAAACCTGATAATTACTTTGAAATAAGAGAATTCATGGAGAATCAGTCAATCCCGTATTCCGGTCTTATCAGAGACAACAAGGTTATGTTTACCGTAAACAAGGAAGATGCTGCAGAATTCAGCAGAACTCTCCTGTCAGCTCATACAAGACAGCTTATTGTAAATAATCTGAAAAATGAAAATAATCTAAGTGACCATCAGATAAGCAGAATACAGGATGTAATTGATCTTGCCGTTGCCAGTGCTGGTCCTTTCTTCTTAAATTCATACTATAAGGCTGACTACAGTGATACACAGCTTGATTACATATCAGAAAGAATGAGAACATTTCTCAGCTATTCAGAAACTGAACGCACTCTTGACAAAGACGGCGTTTACAGTGCTCTCCTTGATGCAAGAAACTACTGTGATACTATGATTGCAATCGGCGGCATTCTTGAAGGCAAAGACTATAATCAGGAACAGGCTGACGCTATACTGGATGCCTTTAATTCAGGCCTTTCTGAAACTGCACTCGACCGTCTGGATAACACTTTCAATCCTGACGATATAAAAAAATACAGTGAACTGTTTTTAGCAGGCAATAGTCCCCAGCGGGGACAAACATAGAAATACGGAGGAAGAGTCTATGTTCGAACAGGATTACATAAAAAGGCAGATTAAGGAATGTGTTGCGGCTGTAATGAAAATACTCTTTAACAAGGAGTATGATACACCGGCTTCAGTTCAGTTTCAAAGCAGAGAAAAACAGACACTTTCTGATAAGATTCGAAATGATATCGATTCAGGTAATATCACCGACGCTATCACATATATGTACCAGAATACATCAGATAAAACTTTTGATGACCTTATTATCGGAATGGTAATTTATACACACCTTTGTGACAAAGGAACTGATTTCCTTAATTCACGCTCATTCAGTATTACAGATGTTAAACAAAGCGCTAAGGATTTCTTTTCCCGGTTTGAAATTGCAGACATTTCCGATTTAATTTTTTTCGATTTATAATACAATCTCATATTCATAAAAAAGAGAGCAGAAACTGTTATTAAATCCAGTTCCCGCTCTCTTTTTTTCTGATTACATAATCAAACAACGTCTGAAAGTTCATCAGCTATGGTGTCAATAAACTCTTCCCAGTCGTCATCGTCATCATCTGAAAATCTGATAATATCTTTTAACATTTAGTTTCACCTGCCTTTCTGCGATCACTCAACTTCAACGAATATTAGCTTACGCTCCTCAAAACGTTCCTCCCCTCTTTTCCTATCGAAAAGTTTACGTAAACCTCTTTTCTTAGGAATAGCAACAGGACCTTCTTCGTCTGAGCTTTCTTTTCTTACTATACTTAAAGGCTGTTCAGCCTTGTTATTTTCATATAAATGCTGTATATAGAGCCGACCTTTTTCTGCATCTTCAAGGCTAAAAGCCATACCTATTATTTCAGTACCCAGAAGAATATGAAATACACAACTCATATTTTCAGTCTCTGCGTTGCTTATATTCCTGTACTTATTCAGATCATATCGATTAGCATCATCACTAAAGTAAACCGGTGTCTTTTCTTTAGCATCATCTTTCTTTTTGAAAACATATAACTCTTTCACCTTCATCGAAAAATCCCTCCTGATTTATAAATCGTTAATCAAATTTTAAGTAACCCGACAACCAGCGATCAGTATAAATGTGATACTGCCTGCGCAACAGCATCATAACGAGCCGAATTCAGCTCATCCATAAGTACATCCCACGGATCAAGTTTTTTACTCAGCACAATATTTACCACCGCCGGTGAAAATCCGGACACAAGTCCAACTCCCAGTTCATTTTCCTTTAAAGGTATTGAACCAGTTCTTGAACAAATATTCCAGAAGGTTACTCGTGGCAGCTTATATCCAGCTCTTTGATATCTCTGACTAATAATATCAAACTCCTTCTTAGGCAAGGAAGAACCACAATATCCTGGATTTATAAAGCTATCAGTAACTACGCACTGATCGAACTCCATATCCGATAGTACAAGAATATCAGGGATTTCTTCCTGTCTCATATTATTGGATACAGCAGTCTCTAAAATCAGATCAAACACTTTTTCAATGTTTGTGTTAGCAACTTCATAATGCTTTGACATTTCAACAAGCTTCTCTTTGAGAGATGAACATCCTGATAAATCAACTAACTGTGGATTTTCGCTGAAAGTTATAAACTTATCTCTTAACTGTCCAGAGCTGTGGTCTGCAAAATATATTGAAAGCGCCATGCACACTTCCATAGCAGATACACTACTCTCCCTGCTAACGCAACGATTCATAGAACCTGAACCGTCAGCTACACATATAGTGTTTCCATGATCATTCACATAATCCGGAAGTGTTTTCCAAAGGCCCTCTGCTGTAAGATTAACATCTTCATCGCAAAGGTCTTCATCCATATACATATGCACTATATCATGAGGGAAGTTTACTCCCCCGTTAATTTTATCATCACCCTTTTTCACCTTTTCAAGGTACTCAATTCTACGTTCAAAGTCATTCCTTAAAAATGCCTTTTCGTACTTAATATTAGCCTTGCTTGGCACTGCTGAATAATCAATATACCCAAAACTCTTTGAAGACATCTTTACTTCAACAATATCCAAGTGTCTTCTCAACACTGAAAGCATCTTTCTGTATTCACGTTCACTGATACCAAGATGTTTTACTATCTTGTGCGCCCTTCTTCTTGTTTCTGAAGAGCTTGTATTAATTGAAGGCATCCATTTTGCAAGAAGTGAAATACCATCACCTGATTTCAAAGCTTCCATATCTCTGTTAAGCTGATCCTTTATTATCTTCATAACATCAGCCTCGAGATTACTGTTATCTATGCAAAACACAAGATTATCCCACCTTGTATATTCCGGAACAAGCTTGAGCAGAGCGATCGCTGCTTCTTGAGCATCATCTGCAAGCACATTAAGGCCAATTCTGAAAAG
>CAMCOJ010000157.1 GCA_945876405.1 uncultured Ruminococcus sp. | reverse complement strand
GATTTCTGCCTGTCTCGTGGGCTCGGAGATGTGTATAAGAGACAGGGCTGATCTTCTTAAGGAATTTGGCCTTTGCAGAGAAAATATTGCTCTTAAGACAAAGGAAGCAGTAAAGAAGTTTAAGTAAAATATGTCAGTTTAAAGAGGTCGCAGTTTAAAACTGCGGCCTCTTTTTTGCTGAAAAAAATATTTTTATAGTTACTGAAAACAGAAACATAGAAAAATCACTTGCAGTTTTCACAAAAATATGTTAAAATAGATAAATAAAGCGTCTGCGTTAGAAATAAATTTACTAAAGGGGGAATGCATATGTCAAAAATAAGAATGGCTTTGATTTTTGGCGGTGTTTCCAATGAATACGAAACTTCTCTTCTGGCAGCGGCATCCGTTATAGATAATATAGACACAGAAGAATACGAAACAGTGTGCATCGGTATAACGAAAAAAGGAAGATGGCTTTACTATCCGGGCACAAGTGAGGATATCCTGAACGATACATGGAGTGAGAATCCTGACTGTACACCTGTTGTTGTATCACCTGACCCTAACAGGAAAGGAATAATAAAAATGGAAGACGGCAATGCTGCTTTTTTCCGTGTGGATGTAATTTTCCCTGTTCTTTACGGAAAGAACGGCGAGGACGGAACTATTGCCGGACTTCTAAGAATAACAGGAATTCCATATGTAGGCAGCGATCTTATGGCTTCTGCGGCGTGTATGGATAAAACTTACACAAGAATGGTGCTTGGATATAACGGATTCAAAACATCAAACTGGAGAATGATGTCGAGAAATGAACTTTCTGAACTTGACGAAAGATGCGCTGAGTACTGCAGAGAACTTCGTTTTCCGATTATTGTAAAGCCGGCTAACTTCGGTTCTTCTGAAGGAATGGGCAAAGCTCAGGACTTTGAATCACTGAAGTATGCAATAAAGATGGCGCTTACTCAGGACGAGAAAGTCGTTGTTGAGGAATTTGTCGAAGGCAATGAACTTCAGGTGGGTATTATCGGTTATAACAGACTTACAGTATCACAGCCGGGTGAAGTGAAGATAAAAACGGAGTCATTTGACTTTAATTCAATTTTCAGCAGGAGCGAGTATGTGGTACCTGCGGAGATTCCTGAAGAAACTTCAGAGGAACTCAGAGCAACTGCCGAAAAGGTATACCGTCTCATGGGCTGTTCCGGAATGGCAAGGATAGATTTCTACCGTAACAGTGAAGGAGAGCTTATTATAAGCCAGATCAATCCTGTCCCTGAAATTTCTTCTGACAGTATGTTTGTCAGACTTATGGAAAAAGAGGGCTACAGTTTTACAGAGCTTATCAGTACACTTCTCACTCAGGCAACAGACGATTATGACGGAAAGTCATTATGCTGATAGTCCGGAGGAAAATTTTATGGAAAAATTCATCAAACCAGTAATGATAAAGATGAAAAGCATACAGAATACCAGCGGTGAGGCAAGTGAGGTGGAACTCATAACAGAAGGAAGTCTCTCGTTTGACAATGGAAAATATACTGTATCATACAAGGATTCCGAGGCAACAGGATTTGAGGATTCTGTTACTTCTGTTGAAGTTGAGGAGCAGAGACTGGCTTCGGTAGTGAGAGTGGGAAGTGCACCGTCCAATCTTGTTCTCGAAATAAACAAAAAACATCACTGTCATTACGGAACTCCGTACGGAGATATGATGGTGGGAATTTATGCACACAGCATAAAAAATGAGCTTGATGAAAAAGGCGGAAATCTTTATCTCAGGTATACAATAGACATTAATTCCTCCTATATTTCAGATAACGAAATAATAATGGAAGTAAATCAGATTTAATATAATAATTATTATAAAGCACAAAATAAACTCCTGTACTGAAGGATAATTTTACGAAAAAAATTCTTAAAGAAATCCTAATTGTGAAAAATACACAATAAAAACATAGTTTCACAGTCATTATTAACAGTTTGTTCACAATTAAGGCCGTAAAATGTGTTACAATCTGTAATAGTACGATGATTCGAAAAAATACTTTCAAATAACTATAATTTTATGCATATAAGATAAATGCGGAAAGGAATAATGCTATGGCTAACAGATTATTTCAGGGTTTAATCCATCAGATGAATGAAACAATAGGTGCAACAATTGGTGTTGTTGATGAAACTGCATCAATAATTGCCTGCAGCGACTTTACAAAGATTGGAACAACAAACGAATTTGTATCCCTTGATCTTAACGGCTCATCAGATATATTTATCCGTGACGGTTACACATACAAGCCGTTTGGTTCAAATATCAAGCCTGATTATGCTGTATTTGTCGAAGGAACAGATGATACTGCTGCAAAGTATGCAAGCATTCTTGCTATAACACTTACCAATATCAAGCAGTACTATGATGAAAAATACGACAGAAACAACTTTATAAAGAACGTTGTTCTCGACAATGTTCTTCCGGGCGATATTGTTATCAAGGCAAGAGAGCTTCACTTCAACGCAGAAGTAAGCAGAGTTGTTCTACTTATCAGAATAGTTTCTGCAAATGACATTTCTGCTTATGATGTTATCCAGAATCTTTTCCCTGACAAGAGCAAGGATTTTGTGTTCAATATCACAGAAACTGATATTGTACTTGTAAAGGAAATCAAAAACACAGTTGATTCAAAGGATCTTGAAAAGCTTGCGCGTTCAATCGCAGACACGCTCAGCGGCGAATTCTATACAAGAGTAAATGTCGGCATCGGTAACCCTGTAGTGGGCGTCAAGGAACTTGCACGTTCATTCAAGGAAGCTCAGACAGCTCTTGAAGTCGGAAAGGTATTTGATACTGACAAGGTAATCGTAAGCTATGACAATCTCGGCATTGCAAGACTTGTTTACCACCTTCCTACAACACTCTGTGAAACATTCCTCCATGAAGTATTCAAGAGAGGAAGTATTGAATCTCTCGACCATGAAACACTCTTTACTATTCAGAGATTCTTTGAAAACAATCTTAACGTTTCAGAAACATCAAGAAAACTTTTCGTTCACAGAAATACTCTCGTTTACAGACTTGAAAAAATTAAAAAGCTTACAGGTCTCGACCTCAGGGAATTTGACCATGCTATTATTTTCAAGATTGCTCTTATGGTTAAAAAATATCTTTCAGCAAATCCTGTTAAGTTCTGATAATGACAATTTTTTCAAACATTCAAGGCGGTGTATCACTTGGTAGAACTTAAAAATGTATGTGTCGCATACAATAAAGGTCATAACGTTATCAATGGGATAAATATCCATATAGATGACGGAGATTTTACTTTTATCGTTGGTGCGTCAGGAGCAGGAAAAAGCACACTGATAAAGCTTCTGCTCAAAGAGGTTGATGCCTGTGACGGAACCGTTATGGTAAACGGCTATAATCTCAGGACACTGAAAAAGAACAGAGTACCAAAGTTCAGAAGAACCATTGGTGTTGTATTTCAGGACTTCAGACTGATACCTTCGATGACAGTTTATGAAAATATTGCATTCGTACTGCGTGTTATAAATGCACCGAGATCATATATTAAAAAACGAGTATCATATGTTATCGGACTTGTGGGACTTCAGAACAAAATGAAATCCTATCCGAATGAACTTTCCGGTGGTGAGCAGCAGCGAGTTGCTCTCGCAAGGGCACTTGTAAATGATCCTAAGCTTCTGATTGCTGACGAGCCTACAGGAAACGTTGACCCGGAACTTTCACAGGAGATTGTCGGACTCCTCAAGGCAATTAACCAGTGCGGAACAACAGTCGTTATGGTTACTCATGAACATGAACTCGTTAAACATTTTGGTGGCCGTCTTATTAACATCAATCAGGGAACAGTAATCTATGATGATGTTATCGACGGAGAGGCAGAGTCTTTAACAGACGATTCAATTTAAGGAGTGATTTCCCATAGGCAGTTTATTTTATCTTATCGGACAGGGCTTTAAAAATATCTGGCACAACAGAGTAATGGGAATTGCAACATTCTGTGTACTTATGGTTTCCCTGCTCCTTGTAGGAATATCATCACTTTTTGTCATGAACATAGAGATTCTTCTGGGTTCGATAGAAAACAAGAATGAAATAGTTCTTTTTCTGAAAGATGATGTTACCGAAGATAAGATTCCTGAGGCACAAGAGTCGATAAGCATGCTTCCTAATATAGTCTATGTCAAATACTATCCTAAGGAAACAGCACTTGAAAACTATATTGCCCAGATGAAAGAATATGAAGAGGTATTTGATTCACTCAAGGACGATAATCCTCTTCCGGATGCATTTAACATCAAGATTGAAGATACCTCAAAAATTACTGAAACAGTCGATGCACTCAGTGAATTCAGTTTTACAGAAAAGGTAAAGGCACCTACTGAGTTTGCACAGATACTCACAAGACTCAGAAAGGTAGTTTTTGTAGTTTCTGTTTCTCTTCTCAGTGCGCTTATACTCGTTTCACTGATTATGATTTCCAATTCAACAAGAGCGAGTGTTTATGCGAGAAGAAGAGAGATTAATATAATGAAATATGTTGGAGCAACCAACTCGTTTATCCGTATGCCGTTCTTTTTCGAAGGCTTGTTTACAGGGTTTGTATCCGGACTGGGTGCCTATGCTGTGACATACTACGGTTATAACGCACTTATGGATATTATCGCAAACAATATTTCGTTCTGGGAGATAATCGGTGTATCCGAGCCGCTTCCGTTCAGTGAAGTACAGTTCATGATGCTTGGTGTTTACCTTTGTATAGGTGCTGTGATAGGTGCACTCGGAAGTGTAATCAGTACAACAAAGCATCTTCAGGTTTAATGTTCAGAAGGGATTTTAATGAATAAAAATACTTCAAAAAGAATTCTTGCTTATACTGTAGCAGGAATTCTTTCCTTTAATTTATGCAGTTCTGCAGTAACACTCTATGCTCCGGCGAAGGCAGCACAGTCTGTTTCGGAGCTTGAGAATATGAAAAATGAAAACAAAAAAAAGATAGCCGAGCTTCAGGCACAGATTGCAGATGCACAGAAACAGTATGACAGAATTGAAGAGGACGAATCTGCAAAAGAAGAATACAGAGATGCTCTTAATGAAAAGATATATCTTCAGAATCAGAACATCGAATATGTATCCGGTCAGATAGAACAGATTGATGCCGAGATAGCTGAAAATCTTAAACAGATAAATGAACTCGAGGGAGAAATATCCAGTACTCAGCTTGAGACAGATAAAAATATGGAACTTTTCAGGCAGAGACTCAGAGCATCATATATGTCCGGAAATGAAAGCATATCAGCTGTATTTGCCGGTTCTGCTGATTTTTATGATGTACTTGCCAAATTTGAAATTGTTTCAAAGATGGCAGAGCATGACGATAAACTTATAAAAGAGCTTAAGGAGCTTATTTCTCAGCTGAAAAAGTCAAATGAAGAACTTAAAAAGAAACAGGAAGAACTCAGTGAAAGTCTTAAGGCAGCCGGTGAGAGAAAGGCAGAATTCTCTGAAGTCCTCTCTGAACTGACTGTTGATTATCAGAACACTCAGGCAGAGCTTGAAAAACTCGGTGAGGAAAAAAATGAAATAGCAGAGGATATTGAGGCCAAAAATGCAGCTATTGCCGAGAAGGAGCAGGAGCATGAAAAAATTCTTGCTGATATAGCTGCT